>JAKQLM010000268.1 GCA_029567145.1 Pseudomonadota bacterium | reverse complement strand
GCTGGAGCTGTTTCACGGGCCGACCCTCGCGTTCAAGGACTTTGCCATGCAGCTCATCGGTCAGATGATGCAGGCGGCCCTTGCCCGGACGGGCGAGCGGATCACCATCGTCGGTGCGACCAGCGGCGACACCGGGTCTGCAGCGCTGGAGGCGTTCCGGGGTCTGGCGAACGTCGATGTCTTCATCCTGTTCCCGCATGGCCGGGTCAGCGACGTGCAGCGCCGCCAGATGACCACGCCGTCCGAGGCGAATTGCCATGCGCTGGCGATGGATGGCGACTTTGACGACTGTCAGGCGCGCGTGAAAGACATGTTCAACGACTTTGCCTTCCGCGACGGCGTGCGGCTGGCGGGGGTGAACAGCATCAACTGGGCGCGGGTGCTGGCGCAGGTCGTCTATTATTTCTATTCCGCCGTGGCCCTGGGTGCCCCGCACCGCGCGGTCAGTTTCACCGTGCCCACCGGCAACTTCGGCGACATTTTTGCAGGCTACATCGCCCGCCGCATGGGGCTGCCGATCGACAGGCTGGTGATCGCCACCAACCAGAACGACATCCTGGACCGGGCATTGAAGGCCGGTGAGTATCGGACGAACGGCGTCAAGCCGTCGATCAGCCCGTCGATGGACATCCAGGTCTCGTCCAACTTTGAACGCGCACTGTTTGACGCCTATGGCCGCGACGGCAAGGCCATCGCGTCGCTGATGGACGACCTGAAGTCGGGCGGTTTCCGCATCAGTCAGGGCGCGCTGGAAACCCTGCGCGCCACCTTCACCTCGGGTCGCTGCAGCGAAGACGAGACGCTGGCCACGATCGCGCGCCACCATACCGCGACGGGTGAACTCTTGTGCCCGCATTCGGCCGTCGGTGTGAAGGTCGCCGAGGACCATCTTGGCACGACCCCGATGATCACGCTGGCCACCGCGCATCCCGCCAAGTTCCCCGATGCCGTGGAACGGGCCACCGGAATTCGCCCGCACCTGCCGCCGCACATGGCCGGTCTTTTCGACAAGCCCGAGCGCGTGACCCGCGTCCCGAACGATCTGGCCGCGCTGCAGGCCCTGGTCCGCGAAAGGATCGCCCGGTGACCCAACGCCTGCACACCCTGCCGAACGGCTTTCGCATCGTGACCGAGTCGATGCCTGGCCTGCTGTCCGCCTCGGTCGGCCTGTGGGTCGAGGCTGGCGGCCGTCACGAAACACCAGCCCAGAACGGCATCGCGCATTTTCTGGAACACATGGCCTTCAAGGGCACCCGTCGCCGCAGCGCCCTGCGCATCGCCGAAGAGATCGAGGATGTGGGCGGTTACATCAATGCCTACACCAGCCGCGAGATGACGGCCTATTACGCCCGCGTCCTGTCGGGCGACGTGGTCATGGCGCTGGACGTGATCGCCGACATCGTGCTCAACCCCTTGTTCCGCAAGGCGGATATCGAAACCGAACGCCATGTGATCCTGCAGGAAATCGGACAGGCGCTGGATACGCCGGACGACATCATCTTCGACTGGCTGCACGAAGTCAGCTACCCGGACCAGCCCTTCGGTCGCACGATCCTGGGGCCAGAGGAACGGGTCGCCTCGTTCCGGAAGGCCGATTTCGAAGGCTTTACCGGCGCGCATTACGGCCCCGACCAGATGATCCTGTCTGCTGCCGGGGGGGTGGATCACGACGCCATCGTCGCAGCCGCCGAACGCATCTTCGGCGCGCTGAAGCCGGTTGGCCTGCCGACCGTTCAGCCCGCCCGCTTTGAAGGCGGTGAACGGCGCGAGGTAAAGGATCTTGAACAGGTCCACTTTGCGCTGTCGTTCGAAGGTCCGGGCTATCGGGACGAACGGGTCTACACCTCGCAGGTCTATGCGACCGCGATGGGGGGCGGCATGTCCAGCCGCCTGTTCCAGAAGATCCGCGAAGACCGGGGCCTGTGCTATTCGATCTACGCCCAGTCCAGCGCCTATGAAGACACCGGCCATGTGACGATCTATGCTGGCACCTCGGCCGAAGAGATCGGCGACCTGACGCAGTTGACCATCGACGAGCTGAAGCGCGCCGTCGATGACATGACCGAGGCAGAGGTTGCCCGCAGCCGCGCGCAACTGCGGGCTGGGCTTATGATGGGGCTGGAAAGCCCCTCCAGCCGGGCTGAACGCAACGCGCGGCTTTTGTCGATCTGGGGGCGCATTCCCGATGTGGCCGAAGCAGTCGCCAAGATCGACGCCGTCGATACCGCCGCCGTCCGCAGCTATGCCGCCGACCTGACCGGTGCCCGCGCGGCGCTTGCGGTCTATGGTCCGGTGGCCGATGCCCCGGGGATCGACGTGATCCGGCGGGGGCTGGCTGGCTGATGCTTGGCCTGAAGCGCCGCGTCCGGGTCGAGACCGAGCGGATGACGCTGCGCCTGCCCGAACACGCCGACTGGCGGCAATGGTCCGACCTGCGCGATGCCTCGGCCGAGTTTCTGTCGAAATGGGAGCCGGTCTGGGCCACGGACCATCTGACCCGCCGGTCGTTCACCAACCGGGTCTACTGGGCGCAGCGGGCCGAGGCGCAGGGCACTGCGCTGCCGATGCTGATGATCCGGCGGGCGGACAACCAGCTGGTGGGCGCGCTGACCCTGGACAACATCCGCCGTGGCCCGGCGCAGACCGGCACCTTCGGCTACTGGATCGGCGAGCCCTTCGCGCGTCAGGGCCTGATGCGCGAGGCGATCCTGGCGTTGACCCATCACGCCTTTACCCGGCTGGACCTGTCGCGGCTGGAAGCGGCCTGCCTGCCGGAAAACACCGCCTCGCGCGGGGTGCTGGAGAAATGCGGCTTCAAGTATGAAGGCGTGGCCCAAAGCTATCTGCAGATCAACGGTCGCTGGCGCAACCATGTGCTGTACGCCAACCTGCGCGGGGACCGGCGCGGGCGGACCGATGTCGGCTAGGGTCGGGACGCCCATTGAAATGAGCGCGTTCCGCGCGAAGTCCTTTTGTCTCGCGCGTTTGCGTGAAGGACGCAAACGCGCTCGGGCAGGCTTCCGGCGGGGATATTTGGGCCAATGTGAAAGGCGAAGGGGGCGGGGCATGAGGGTCAGGGTCGCGCTTCTGCGCGGGGTGAATGTCGGCGGGGCGGGCAGGCTGCCGATGGTCGAATTTCGCGCGACGCTGGTCGGTCTGGGGCTGGAGCGGGTGCGCACGTATATCCAGTCCGGCAACTCCGTGTTTGACAGCGACCTGTCGCCTGCCGGTCTGGAAGCGCTGATCCGCGACGCCGTCGCCGACCGGTTCGGCTTTGCGCCTGACACGTTTGTCCTGACGGCCAAGGAAATGGCCGCCGCCTTGACCGATCACCCCTTTGCCAAGGCCGATCAGGCCTGTGTCCACGTCTTTTTCCTGCGCGAAACCCCCGCGCCCGATGACGCCGCCTTGCGGGCGCTAGCCCTGCCGGGTGACGCTTGGTCCATCGGTCCCCGCCGCTTCACCTTGCACACGCCGGGCGGGATCGGTCGGTCGAAGCTGGCGGAAAAGCTGCCAAGGTTGCTGCCCAGTCCCATGACTGCCCGCAATCTGCGCACCATCGCGGCCTTGGCTGCGATGGCGGCTGACCTCGCGCAGGCGTGATCCGATGCCCGCGTGACGCAGCGGCAATCCGGGTTACCCTTGTCGTGACCGGAGGTGACCCATGCGCCTGCTTCTTGCCCTTGCCGTCCTGACCGTTCCCGCCCAGGCGCAAGATCGCTTGCCATCGCATTGCATCGCCCTTGCCGCTGCCGAGCCGCAGGTCGTGCCGGTCGCGCTGCAGGACGGGCTGGAACCGGACAGCGTGCTGGTCCGCTACATCGACCATGCCAGCTTTGCCATCGTCACCCCGGACGGCACCGTGGCGGTGACCGACTACACCGGCTATCTGGGAACGCAGGACCTGGTCCCCGGCGTGGTGACCATGAACAACGCGCATGACACGCATTGGACCGCCGCGCCCGACGCCCGGATTCCCCATGTCCTGCAAGGCTGGGCCGAGGGCGGCGCCCCCGCCGAGCACCGGCTGGACCTTGGGCCGATGCTGGTCCGCAACGTCACTACCGACACCCGAGGCCCCTTTGGCGAAGGCGCGCGCAAGCATGGCAACTCGATCTTCATCTTCGAGGTGGCGGGCCTGTGTATTGGTCATCTGGGGCACCTGCACCAGATCCCCTCGGACGAGCAGTACGCCGCGATCGGGCGGCTGGACGTGGTGATGGTGCCGGTCGACGGCGGCTATACGATGCGGACGCAGGACATGGTGGGCGTGGTTCGGCGGCTTCGATCCTCGGTCGTGATCCCGATGCACTGGTTCAGCCGGACGTCGCTGCAGGCCTTTCTGACCGAGATGTCGGGTGATTTCACCGTGGTCGACACCGGCGCTCCGCAGATTGCCCTGTCGCGGGACGATCTGCCGTCACAGCCGACCATCCTGGTGCTGGAGCCCGCCTATCTTGACGGCCCCTAGCGCCGGTCAGTGCCCTTCGCTACGAACAGGGGCGAAGGAGACCGTGATGCTGAACCCCTGCGACACGACATTCGTCACCTCTCTGGCCGCGCGGTTGCCGAAGGGCTGTCTGATTGCGCCCGAAGCCCGGCATCTGGAGGAACCGCGCGGCCGCTGGCGCGGGCAGGCGGGGATCGTCGCCCGGCCCCAGACGACGGCAGACGTCGCGGTGATCGTGGCGGCCTGCCATGCGGCGCGGGTCGGGATCGTGCCCTGGGGCGGCGGCACCGGCCTTGTCGGCGGCCAGGTGCAACCGGCCGGTCCGGCGCCGCTTTTGTTGTCGCTGGAGCGGATGACGCGCCTGCGGGGGGCCTACCCGCAAGAGAGTGCGCTGGTGGTCGAGGCCGGGATGATCCTGGCTGATGTGCAGGCCGAGGCGGCGCGGATCGACCGGCTGTTCCCGTTGACGCTGGCCAGCCAAGGCAGCGCGCGGATCGGCGGCAACCTTGCGGCCAACGCGGGCGGCGTACATGTCCTGCGCTATGGCAACGCGCGCGATCTGTGCCTGGGGCTGGAGGCGGTTCTGCCCGACGGCTCGGTGTTCAACGGGCTGACCCGCCTGCGCAAGGACAACGCGGGATACGATATGCGCCATCTGTTGATCGGGTCCGAAGGCACTCTGGGCGTGATCACCGCTGCCAGCCTGCGCCTCCATCCGATCCAGGCGGCGACGGTCGTGGCGCTGCTGGCGGTGCCGTCCCCCGCCGATGCGCTGACGCTGCTGTCGCTGGCCCAGGACCGGCTGCCCGGCATGGTGTCGGCGTTCGAGCTGATCCACCGGCAGGGGTTCGACTTTCTGGCCGAAGCCTTTCCCGACATCCGCCTGCCGTTTGATCCCTTGCCCGACTGGTCGGTGCTGGTCGAATTGGGCCTGCCGCAGGGGCTTGAGCCTGAAATCGCCATGGCCAACCTTTATGAGGCGGCGGATGACAAGGGGCTGGTGACGGATGGCGTCATCGCCACGTCGCAGGCGCAGGCCGATGGTCTGTGGCAGTTGCGCGAAACGATCCCCCTGGCAAATCGCGCGATCGGCGCGGTCTCCAGCCACGACATCTCGTTGCCGCTATCGGAAATCCCCGGCTTCGTCGCTGCAGCGCCGGAGGCCCTGCGCCCGCTGGGCGAGTTCCGGGTGAATTGCTTTGGCCACCTTGGCGACGGCAACCTGCATTGGAACGTCTTCCCCGCCAAGGGGCGCAGCCGCGCCGAGTATGACGCCGGGCGCGATGCGGTGAAGACCACGGTGCATGACATGGTGCATGCGCTGGGGGGATCGGTCGCGGCGGAACATGGCGTGGGGCGGCTGAAGGTCGGGGACCTGGCGCGCTATGCCGATCCCGGCAAGCTTGCGGCGATGCGCGCGATCAAGGCGGCGCTTGATCCGCTGGGGATCATGAACCCGGGGGCGGTACTGGCCTGAGGTTACCCCGCCGCAAGAGGATACCTGCGACGGGGTGCTTTGGGGGTGTGTGGGTCACGCTGTGGGTAGCAGCGCGGTCGAACTGGGTAGGTCCGACAAGGCCTTGTTTAGAGTGATTCTCTTTAAGGACGGTTAACAACACCGGGCGGAACCGCACGCCGTGCGATTTCTTTGAAGAAATCGCATCGGAGCCTTCAAAGGCTCCGGTCCGGAGTTTTCGAAAACTCCGCCGCGCCCCCGTGTCAAAGCCCTTCGAAGGCGCACAGGGCGTGGACGTCCATTCCCATCGCCTCCAGCTTCTTTCTTCCGCCAAGGTCCGGCAGGTCGACCACGAAGGCGCAGCCGACCACCTCGGCCCCCAGCCGTTCGATCAGGCGAATGCCCGCCTCGGCCGTGCCGCCCGTTGCCAGAAGATCATCAACCAGCAACACCTTCTCGCCCGGCTGCATGGCGTCCTCATGCACTTCGACCACGGCCTCGCCGTATTCCAGCGTGTAGGACTGGCTGATCGTCTGGCCGGGAAGCTTGCCCTTCTTGCGGATCGGGACAAAGCCGGTGGACAGCTGATGCGCCACCGCGCCCCCCAGGATGAAGCCCCGGGCCTCCAGCCCCACGACCTTGTCGATCCGCACGCCCACATAGGGGGCGAGAAGCTGATCGACGCACATCCGAAAGCCCCGCGGATCGGCGAACAGCGTGGTCACGTCGCGAAACAGGATGCCCTCGTGCGGGAAGTCGACGATGGTGCGGATATAGTCCCTGACAGTCTTTTTCTGGGTCATGGTTCAGTCCTTGGGGGGATAATGCCAGCGCAGAAGGGCCGCGTCCTGGCCCTCGATGGTTGTCGTCGCGTTCGAGGTTTGCGACAGGATCGACACGCCCTCATAGGCCGGGCCGTCGATGTCGTGCAGGAACCCCAGCGACTGGGTGATCTCTTCCAGCATGACCGAGGGCAGGTCGGCCTGGCTGATCGCGGTGGAAATCAGGATTTCGGCCCGGGTGATCGTCTTGGTCTCGTCCCACCACAGCGTCGCAAAGCCGACCCCCAGGATGCCCGAGGCTTCGGACCCCGGCACTTTGGCCATGTCGGTGCCTTCGGGCAGGTCCGTGGGGCTGATGGTGATGTCGGCGGGACCTGCGTCGCGCCGCCGGATCGTGATCCCGGCCCCCGCGCCGTTGATTTCGGCCAGCGCCGCCGTGATCGCCCGGTCGATCCGGATCTGAAAGCCTGCGGGCAGGTCGGTGACGCCCGATCGAAAGGCCAGCGTCAGGACGGATTTTCCCCAGCGCGGAGCGTCGCTGGTGCAGGCCCTTCCCGGCGGTGCGCCGCAGGTGGCCAGCCGAAAGAACGCCTCGTCGTCCAGCAGGGTTTCGGCCCAGATCCCGTCACTGTCCTGTGCGCAGGCCGCCGAGGCGGCCAGGATCAGACCGGCGATCAGCGACCGATGGCTCACAACACGCGCCCTGCGACGACATCAAGGCGGGCCAGCAGGTCGGGATCACGGCGGTCCGGAGCGGTCATCAGCGCATGGGTCAGCGCGCGGTCACAGCCATGCGGGCAGGGCGTGCGCGTGGCCGACAAAAGCGCCGGCAGCCGGGCCACCAGCCCGCGCGCGGCATCGGCGTTGGCCTGGACCACGGCGATGACCTGGGCCACGTCCACCGCGCCGTGGCCGTCGTGCCAGCAATCATAGTCGGTGACCATCGCCACGCTGGCATAGCAAAGCTCGGCTTCGCGGGCGAGGCGGGCTTCGGACAGGCCGGTCATCCCGATGACGTCGGCGCCCCAGGTCCGGTACATCCGGCTTTCGGCGCGGGTGGAAAACTGCGGGCCTTCCATCGCCAGATAGGTCGCAGCCTGGTGGACCCGCAGCCCTTGCGCGCGGCCTGCCTGGACGGCAAGCGCCGACAGGCGCGGGCAGGTCGGGTCGGCCAGGCTGACATGCGCGACGCAGCCGGGGCCAAAGAACGACATCGGGCGGCTGTGCGTGCGGTCGATGTACTGGTCGACGATCACGAAGTCGCCGGGGGCAAAGTCCTCGCGCAGCGATCCCACCGCAGAGACGGCCACCAGATCGGTGCAGCCCAGCCGCTTGAGCGCGTCTATATTGGCGCGGTAGGGGACGGTGGCCGGGTCGTGGACATGGCCGCGCCCGTGGCGGGGCAGGAAGGCAACCGGCAGGCCCGACAGGCGGCCGACCAGCACCTCGTCCGAGGGCTTGCCCCAGGGGGTCGCGACCTTGACCCAGCTTGCCCCCTCCAGCCCGTCGATCTGGTAGACCCCCGAACCGCCGATCACGCCCAACATCGTCTGCATGAAGGTCCCTTTCGCGTGGCCGGGCCGAGGATAGACGTGGCGGGTGCAGGGTGGAAGGGGGAATGTCCACAGTGGACAATCGCCGCAGTCTGCATGATTTCAAGGGGTTGGCGAAATCCGTTAGGGATTTGGCAACATCTTGATGGGGGGACGGTAGACCAGGAGTCACCCCGGTTTCTGTCAGGGCAGGCGGCCGGGAGTCGCTTGGTCCGGCATCTGCCCGGTTGTCATGTGGCGCTTGCGGCCAAAGCCGGGGCGGCGGGTGACGGTGAACCCGGCCTCGGCCAGGCTTTGCCGGACATGGCCCGCCGCGGTGTAGGTGGCGAAGGTCCCGCCGGGGGCGGTGTGGCGGGCGACCTGATGCATCAGGTCGGGCGACCAGAGTTCCGGGTTCTTCGCGGGCGAAAAGCCGTCCAGAAACCAGGCGTCGGCCCTGCCGGTCCAGCGGGGCAGCGTTTCGCGGGCATCGCCGATCAGGATTTCGGCGGTGAGGTTCGCAAAGCGCAGCGTCGTTGCCCCATTCGCCCATTGCCGCAGGAACGCCCCGGCGACCGGGGCGGTTTCGGGAAAGGCCTGCAAGGCGCGGGCGATATCGTCGGCGGGCAGGGGGAAGGCCTCGAAACTGGTGAAGTGCAGATGGCCGGGGCCGGTATGGGCCAGCAATGTTGCCAGCAGGTTCAGTCCGGTGCCAAAGCCCAGCTCGGCGATGTGGAAGCCGTCGCAGAACCGATCTGGAAGGCGGTTCCCGGCCAGAAAGACATGCCGCGTCTCCTCCAGGCCCCCGCCGAGCGAGAAATAGGGGTCGTCGAACTGGCGCGAGACGGGGATCACATCGTCGCGCCAGTCAAGATCAGGGTGGTTTGCGGCGGGGTGGTTTGCGTCGGCCATTCGGGATAGTCCTTTGGGCCAGTTGATGCGGGCGGGGCGGCGGAATGGCAAGCGTGGATGTGACGATCCGGGGGGCGGGGATCTTCGGGCTGTCCGTGGCCTGGGCCTGCGCCCGGCGCGGGGCGCGGATAAGGGTGATCGACACGACCGGCATCGGGGCGGGGTCCTCTGGCGGGCTGGTCGGGGCCTTGTCGCCGCATGTCCCCGAAGCGTGGAACCCGAAAAAGGCGTTCCAGCTGGAAAGCCTTTTGATGGCGGGCGACTGGTGGGCGGGGGTCGAGGCGGCCTCGAGCCTGCCTTCGGGCTTTGGCCGGGTCGGGCGGCTGCAACCCCTGGCCGATGCGGCGGCGGTGGACCTGGCGCGGGCGCGCAGCGAAGGGGCCAAGGCGCTGTGGCAGGGCCGGGCAGAGTGGCGCGTCAGGCAGGCGACCGGGGCCGCGTGGGAGCCGGTGACGCCTTCGGGCTGGCTGGTCGAGGATACGCTGTCGGCCCGGATCTCGCCCCAGCTTGGGCTGGCGGCGCTGGTCGGGGCCTTGCGGGCGCAGAGGGTCGAGGTAAGGGTCGGTGCGGCGGACGAGGTCGGCGCCGTCGTCCATGCCACCGGCGTGGCCGGGCTGGCGGACCTGTCGGCTTATGTCGGGCGGACGGTCGGGGCGGGGGTGAAGGGGCAGGCGCTGGCGCTGCGCCACGAGGCCCGCGACCTGCCACAACTGTTCGTCGACCGGCTGCACATCGTGCCGCATGTGGACGGGACGGTGGCGATCGGATCGACCAGCGAACCGGTCTGGCACGAGGATGCCCCGGATGCGCAGCTGGACGGGTTGCTGACGCGGGCGGTGGCGGCGGTGCCGGTTCTGGCCGGGGCAGAGGTCGTGGCACGCTGGGCCGGGGTGCGGCCCCGGGCTGCCAGCCGCGCCCCGGTGCTGGGGGAATGGCCGGGGCGGGCGGGGCATTACGTCGCCAATGGTGGCTTCAAGATCGGCTTCGGCATGGCCCCCAAGGTGGCCGAGGTGATGGCCGATCTGGTGCTGGACGGGCGGGACGCGGTGCCAGAGGCGTTCAGCGTCGTGGCGTTGCTGTCCAAGGGTGTCGCAAGGGATGGTGCGCTGTAGCGCACCCTACGCAAAAGGTCAGGTGGGCGTGCTGCGCTGGATGATGCCGGTCGCGGCGGCGGCCCCCAGCGCGGTCACGGCCCAGCCAAGCGTCATCAGGAACCAGCGCGCCCACCACAGCGCGTGGCCCCAGGGGCCACGGTCCTTGGACGGCGACCAGCTGCGGGTCTGGCCCAGTTCCAGCACCGGAATCACCACATCCGCGCCATAGGCCAGCGGGTGAAAGCTTTCCCAGTCGACCCCCGGCCCGGTCACGCCGTTCCACTCGGCCGCAGGGTTAGCCAGGCAACCGGGGACGGGGTCGGGCAGGCAGTCACGGCTCAGGATGTCCTGCCAGCCCTGGGACGCGGCAATCAGGTCGTTGTTCGGTGCCAT
>JAKQLM010000215.1 GCA_029567145.1 Pseudomonadota bacterium | reverse complement strand
AGGAGTTTCATGCCGAATTCATGGCTGTCGATGTTGGTCTGCCAGACGCGCATGGATGCATCGTCGACTTCGCCCACGAACAGCGTCCGCTCCAGCGCGGTATAGTAGCCGCTGATCATCGGGAAGCAGTTCAAGGACAGGATGTCGCCGTGCTGCAGCTTGCGGTTGGTCACCGGGTTGTGCGCGCCGTCGGTGTTGATGCCCGACTGGAACCAGACCCAAGTGTCGCGGTATTCGGCATCGGGGAAGCGCTTGGCAATCTCGCGCTCCATCGCGTCACGACCGGCGATGGACACTTCCAGCTCGGTCGCGCCGACCTTGATCGCCTCGCGGATCGCATAGCCGCCCACGTCGGCCACGTTTGCGCCATGCTTGATCATGGTGATCTCGGCCGGGGATTTCTTCATCCGTTGGAACATGGTCGCCGGGGCGATATCCACCCCGCGCTTGGGCTTCAGGAAGCTGTTCAGTTTCTCCATCCGCTCGACCGTCAGGTGATCGGCCTCGCAGCCAATGTTCTTGCCCACACCCGTGACCGAGGCCACCGCGCGCCACATGTTGTCGCGCGTCCAGTCGGTGTAGGTGATGTTGTCGGCAATCGACCGGCGCCAGGGCTGGCCCGCGTCGATCCCCGCGCTGATCGTGACGCATTCGGTCTTGGTCACGACGCAAGCGTAGGGACGGCCGAACGAGCAATACAGAAAGCCCGAGTAATACGACACGTTGTGCATCGAGGTCAGGACGACGGCGTCCAGTTCGTGCAATTCCATGATCTCGCGCAGGCCCTGCAGGCGATCATGGTATTCCTGATCGGCGAAGGGCAGGGTGTCTTTCTTGCCGCCATTGTGGAAGCGGTACATGTCAGGACGGTTCAACGACATTTCCTAGACCTCATTTCCAGGGGTCAGGACATATGCCCAAGGGACCCCGAAAGGTCCCGGCGTACAGGACGGAAGCGGGGATACCCCCACAAGCGTCGGGGCTGATGCCCCTGTGGCGACGCCATCGCCACGGCTCAAATCCCTTTTGCTCTCCTGCGGCAATCCGCGCAAGCATGTTTTCGACCCTTGCGAGTCGTATTTGCGACCCCATGTAAGGCCGGTGAACATATTGGGGAGAAGACAATGCGCTGTCCGGTCGACAATGAAACCCTGGTGATGGCTGATCGGGGCGGGGTCGAGATCGACTATTGCCCGAAGTGCCGCGGCGTCTGGCTGGACCGTGGCGAACTGGACAAGATCATCGACCGCGCCGCCGGGGGCCCTTTGGCCGCCGCGCCCGTTGCCACGCCGATGGCCCCGCCGCCGCCTCCGCCCCAGCAGCACGCGGCCCCCGTCTACCAGCCGGAACCCCGCGCCCCGCAAGGCTACCGCGAGGATGACCGCCGCCGCTACAAGCACGATGACGACGACGACGACCACCGTCCCGGCTACAAGAAGAAGCGGCGCGAAAGCTTTCTGGGTGAGCTGTTCGACTTCTGACGCCCGCCGTCGCAAGGTTTCAGCAATCGGCCCGGGGCCTTGGGCGGCTCTGGGCTGACTGTTGCGGCTTTCGACCCGTTTGCGCTTGCGCTGGGTCCCGGCCTATCCTGCCCGCACAGGAGCAACGCCGATGACCCCGATCAATCTTGCCGAAAAGCTGTCCACCTTCACGGCCCACTGGTCGCCCAGGATTGTCGGAGCGTTCAACGGCCATGACCTGATGGTCGTGAAGGTGCAGGGTGAGTTTGTCTGGCACGACCATCCGGACACGGACGACTTTTTCATGGTCCTGTGCGGGGAGTTGATCATCGACCTGCCCGACAGCACCGTGACCCTGACCCCGGGTGAGGTTTTCGTGGTCCCCAAAGGCGTGCGGCACCGTCCCCGTGCGACGGTGGAAACCCATCTTTTGCTGATCGAGCCCGCAGGCACGCCCAACACCGGCGACCCCGCCACCGCCGCGACGAAGGTCCGCATCTGATGCGTCCCGGCCCCCGGAACCTGATCACCGACATTCCCGGCCTTCGCGTCGGAAACGCCCACGACGCAGACTTGCGCTCGGGTGTCACGGTCCTGACCGCCGACCGGCCGTTCGTGGCTTCGGTTCATGTGATGGGCGGGGCGCCGGGAACGCGTGAAACTGACCTTCTCGCCCCCGACCGCATGGTGCAAGAGGTGGACGCGATCTTCCTCTCTGGCGGTTCCGCCTTCGGTCTAGATGCCGGGGCAGGGGTGATGGCGGGCCTTCGCGCCCAGAACCGGGGGTTCGCCGTCGGCCCGGTCCGCGTCCCCATCGTCCCCGGCGCCATCGTCTTTGACCTGTTGAACGGCGGCGACAAGGACTGGCCAGACTCTGATTCGGCAAGCCCTTACCCGGCCTTGGGCCGCACGGCCTTTGACGCCGCCGCACCGGACTTTGCCCTCGGCACCGCAGGCGCGGGCTTTGGCGCGATGACCGGCACCCTGAAAGGCGGCCTCGGCTCGGCCTCCTGTGTCCTGCCCTCTGGCCTGACCGTTGGGGCGCTGGTCGTCGTGAACGCGCTTGGGCAAGCCACCGTTGGCGAGACCCCGCACTTCTGGGCCGCCCCGTGGGAAGAAGGCACCGAGTTCGGCGGCCTTGGCCCTGCGCCGATGGCTCCGCAAGACGCCCCCTTGCCGCGCAAACGGCTGGGCGAGGCGACAACCATCGCCATCGTCGGCATCGATGCTGCCCTGACCAAGGCGCAGGCGCATCGCCTGGCCGTCGCCGCGCATGACGGCATAGCCCGCGCACTGGTGCCCGCGCATACGCCTTTGGACGGGGACCTTGTGTTCAGCGTCGCGACCGGCGCGCGCGGGATGCAGGACCCCCTGACCGACACGTTCCAGCTTGGCCACGCCGCCGCCACCTGCCTGGCCCGCGCCATTGCCAGGGCCGTCTATCGGGCAGAGCCGCTTCCGGGCGATCTGCAACCGACCTGGCAGGGCAGGTTCGGACCCGTTAAGAAACCCTGAACGCCCACGGCCAAGACGTTGAGAACCCTGCGCTTTTGCGTTTTGTCCACTGTGGACACTACCAGCGCGCCAGCGCGTCCTCGTCCGACGCCTTGGCGGCAACCCAGGTCGCGCCCCCGTCGCGGCTTTCCTTTTTCCAGAACGGCGCGCGGGATTTCAGGTAGTCCATCAGATACTCTGCCGCCGTGAAGGCATCCCCGCGATGCAGGGCGGCGGTGGCCACCATCATGATCGACTCGCCCGGCCGCAGCGTGCCGTAGCGGTGGATGACCAGCGCATCCGCAAGCGACCAGCGCGCCATCGCCTGATCGACGATCCCGGCAATCGCCGCCTCGGTCATGCCGGGGTAGTGCTCGATCTCCATCCCGGTCAGCCCGCCATCCGGCCGCACGATCCCGGTAAAAGTCACCACCGCCCCGGCGCCTGCAACCCCGGACGAAAACGCCGCAACCTCGGCCCCCAGATCAAAGGCCTGCGACTGGACCGCGATCTTCACCCTAGCCCCCGGTCATCGGGGGAAAGAAGGCCACCTCGCGCACCCCGGCCAATGGGGCGTCAAAGCTGGACAGCTCTTGATCCAGCGCCACCCGCAGGGCCGAGACATCGGCAAAGGCCGCCTCATACCGTTCTTCCCTGGCCCGCAATTCCCGGACCAGATCGGCCACGGTTTTCGCTGAAGTTTCAATCGTTTCGCGGGGCAGGCCGATCCTCTCGCGCACCCAGGCGAAGTAGAGGACATCGATCATTTCGCGTCGTCCCGCAGGTAGGGCAGGGATTTGGAGAAATACTCCCACCCGGTCACCGCCGTCAGGAAGGCCGCCAGCCACAACAGACCGATCCCGACCAGATTGGCATAGGACGCACAGTCGCGGGCGCCGCAGGTGCGGATCGCCTCGGCCGTGCCGGCGGCGACCGCTTCGATGTGCTGTTCGGGCGTCATGCCTTCCAGCGCCAGGACGTTCAGATAGTCCAGCCCGGTCCCCAGAAACAGCACCGCAATTGCCACCATCTGCGCCGTGGTCTTCCATTTGGCCAGCCTGGTGACCTTCAAAAGCCCGGCCTTGGCCCCCAGGAATTCGCGCAGGCCCGAGACGAACACCTCGCGGAAGAAGATCACGGTAGCGGGCAGAATAAGCCATGGATTCATGCCGTTATAGCCGGTGATCACCATGATCGCGATCAGCACCATCGCCTTGTCGGCAATCGGGTCCATCATCGCGCCGAACTTGGATTCCTGTTTCCACAGCCGGGCCAGATAGCCGTCGAACCAGTCGGTCAGTGCCGCACCGACAAACAGCGCCAGCGCGAACCAGTCGGCCCAGGGGCGGTGAAAATACAGGAACATCACCGCCACGCCGGGCGCGGCGAGGAGGCGAAGGACGGTGAGGGCGTTCGGAATGTTCCAGCGCATGGGTTGATTGGTAGACGATGGGGGATTGGGGGGGAAGGGGGATCATCGCCGTTGCGAGGGGGTGGGGGAGGGTGGTGAAGAAGATGTGACCGAGCGGGGAGCGGGGGTCTGTCCGCCGGAACGGCGTTCGCTTCGTTAGAACAATGGGTTAGAGGGAAGACGGCTGTCTTTTACCCATCTTCCGTGCGTCTTTCTTCCGTCTCTACGCGCGCGCCCCTGGACGGCGGTTAACCAATCGTCGCGAATCGGGGTTGGCCGGGTGCCGCCCCTCCCCCGGCCCCTTCCCACGAAGGGGCCGGGGAGGCGCTTGGGGCTTGTGGTGCGCTGAGGGGGATGGGGGAGCGCCTGAGGTGGGCGGCGGGTGCCTCCGGCGGGGATATTCGGGAACATGAAATGGTATGGGGTTTCGGAGGGGGCCGTCGGGCGCTGGTGTGGTAGGGTGAGGTGGTTCGGTTGAGGTTGGGTGATTTGGGATGAAGAAGTTTGTGGTGATTGCCGCTGTCGTGTTCGCGTTGGGTTGGATTGTCTTAAAGGTCGGAACCTACAGCTGGCGCCAGAAGCTGACCATCACGGTCGATACACCAGCGGGCGAGGTCTGGGGCTCTTCGGTCAGCGCGGTGAGTTGGCGCAAGCAGTGGATTCGTTGGGATGGCATGGGTTGGACCTGGGACTTGACCGGCGAGGCGGTGGTCGTCGAGGTCACGCCGGGGCGCTACCTCTTCGCGCTGCTGAAAGGGGCGGGGACGACGGAATACATGGGCTCAGTCGCCGCTGCCTCGATCGCCGAGCGCGAGGGGCGGGTGCTAGACCAGGCGCTTTTCAGCGAGGTGCAGGGCAGGCGCAACCGCGCAAGGGGCGTAATCAAGGTGCCGGAGTATCAGTATCCGATGCTGGTGACGTTTGACGATATCACTAAGCCCGAGACGGTGCGGGAGGTGGACCCGGAGGACCTTGCTGCGGTGTTTGGTGAGGGGGTGCGGTTGAAGGCGGTGACGCTGGAGATCACGCGGGAGGCCGTGACGGAGGGTCGGGTTGAGGGGGTGTTGGGGTGGTTGTGTAGCTACAAGAATCCGTACAGGCGATTGAGCGGGACGAGCGGAGCAATTGCAGACAATGAGTTGTCAAACGGGCTTGGTCCCGGAAGTTTCTCAATTGGAGAGTGCAAATGATCCTGTCATCCCCGCGAAGGCGGGGATCCAAGGACCGAAAACATGGATCCCCGCCTTCGCGGGGATGACAGGGTGGAGGGAGTCGGGGTGAACCCCGACCTACGGGTCATCCCTTTGCCGAGAAGTAGTCCGCTATGGTCTTGGCCATGGCTTGCGAGATGCCGTCCACGGCTTGCAGGTCCTCGACCCCCGCACGGGCCACAGCCTTCGCTGACCCGAAGTGCTGCAGGAGGGCGCGTTTGCGGGTGGCTCCGATGCCGGGGATGTCGTCGAGGGGGGTCAGGCTGACGGCCTTCGCCCGCTTGGCGCGGTGGGCGCCGATGGCCCAGCGGTGGGCCTCATCCCTGAGGCGCTGGATGAAGTAGAGGACGGGGTCGTTCCTTTGCAGGGCAAAGGGGCGTTCGCCGGGGCGGTGGAATTCTTCCTTCCCGGCGTCGCGGTCGATGCCTTTGGCGACGCCGACCATCGGGATGTCTTCGACGCCAAGCTCGGACATGATTCCGGCCACGGCGGAGACCTGCCCCGCACCGCCGTCGATCAGCAGAAGGTCGGGCCACATGTCCGACTTGCGGTCCGGGTCTTCCTTCAGCAGGCGCTCGAAGCGGCGGGTCAGGACTTCCTTCATCATGCCGAAGTCGTCGGAGTTGGCCCCGGCCTCGGACTTGATGTTGAACTTGCGGTATTGCGATTTCAGGAAGCCTTCCGGCCCGGCGACGATCATCCCGCCGACGGCATGTGCTCCTTGGATGTGCGAGTTGTCGTAGACCTCGATCCGCTGCGGCGGGGCGTCCAGGTCAAAGGCCTCCGCCAGCCCGGTGAGGAGCTTGTTCTGGGTGGTCGATTCCGCCATCCGGCGGGCGAGGCTTTCGCGGGCGTTGCGGGCGGCGTTTTCCACCAGCTCGGCCTTTTCGCCGCGCTGCGGGACGGCGAGTTCCACCTTGCGGTTGGCGCGGGCGGTCAGCGCCTCGGCCACGAGGTCGGGGTTGTCGACGGGGTGCGACAGAAGGATCAGGCGGGGCGGGTCCTTGTCGTCGTAGAACTGGGTGAGGAAGGCCTCCATGATCTCGGGCTCCTCGGCCCCCGCGCCGGTTTTCGGGTAGAAATCGCGGTTGCCCCAGCTTTGGTTGGCGCGGATGAAGAAGACCTGGACGCAGGCTTGGCCGTGTTCGAGGTGAAGCGCGACGACGTCCGCCTCGGTCACGCCCTGGGGGTTGATGCCCTGGGTCTGCTGGACCTGGGTCAGCGATT
>JAKQLM010000212.1 GCA_029567145.1 Pseudomonadota bacterium | reverse complement strand
GGGATATGAAGCTTGCCCGCCCGGCGTTGTCCTGGCCGAGCTGAAGCAGGGCCGCGCTCTGGGCGCGCGGCTTCTGGTGCATGGCGAACCGGACTATCCCGCCGCGCTGGCCGATGTGTCGGATGCCCCGCCGATCCTGTGGGTGCTGGGCGACGCCAGCCTGCTGGCCCATCCGATGATCGGGATGGTCGGGGCCCGCAACGCCTCGTCGCTGGGGGTCCGCATGGCCCGCCGTCTGGGGCAGGGCCTGTCCGAGGTCGGATTCACCGTGGTGTCCGGTCTGGCGCGCGGCATCGACACCGCCGCACATCAGGCCGCGCTGGAAGCGCAGGGCAAGACGATCGCCGTGATGGCCGGCGGCATCGACGTCATCTACCCGCCCGAGAATGAGGCGCTGGCGCGCGACATCGCCGACAAGGGGTGCCGGATCAGCGAGCACCCCCCGGGACTTGAGCCGCAAGCCCGACATTTTCCGTTGCGCAACCGCATCGTCGCAGGCCTGTCCCGCGCCGTGATCGTGGTCGAAGCGGCGGCAAAGTCCGGCAGCCTGATCACCGCGAAAGCCGCGCTCGACTACGGGCGCGAGGTGATGGCGGTGCCCGGCCACCCGTTCGACGCCCGCGCCTCTGGCTGCAACATGCTGATCCGCGACGGCGCGTTGTTGGTCCGCAGCCCGCAGGACGTGCTGGAGGCGGTGGGCTCGACACACCGGCCCGTGGATGTGCCCGAACCCCGCCTGCCCCCGTTGCCGGGCCCCACAGCCCCGCAGCGCGCCTTGAAAGACGTGGCGCTGCTTCACAGCATGATCCTGTCGCGGCTTGGCCCCAGCCCCCTGGCCGAAGACCAGCTCTTGCGCGACCTGAAGGTCACCTCGGCCCAGCTTGCGCCCGAACTTCTGACGCTGGAGCTTGACGGCCGCATCGCCCGCCAGCCGGGCGGACTTCTGGCGCGGGTGGACTGATCGGCTGTCCCCCGGTTGACAAGCCCCCGGCTTGTCCCACATGTTGCCCCGCCATTCGTGGGCCTTGGAAGTATCGGGGAAATCATGCCAGTCGTTGTCGTCGAATCCCCCGCCAAGGCCAAGACAATCAACAAATATCTGGGTCCGGACTTTGCCGTCCTCGCCTCGTATGGCCACGTCCGCGACCTGCCACCCAAGGATGGGTCGGTCGATACCGAGAACGGGTTCGGCATGTTGTGGGAGGTGGCTCCCGAAAGCCGCAAGCACATCAAGGCGATCACCGAAGCGCTGAAAACCGACGACACGCTGATCCTGGCCACCGACCCCGACCGTGAGGGCGAAGCGATCAGCTGGCACCTGCGCGAGGCGCTGGCAAGCAGCCTGAAGAAGGGCAAGAAAGTCGCCCGCGTCACCTTCAACGCGATCACCAAGGATGCGGTGACCAAGGCGATGAAGGAACCGCGCGAGATCGATCAGCCGCTGGTCGACGCCTATCTTGCCCGCCGCGCGCTGGACTATCTGGTCGGCTTCACGCTGTCGCCGGTCCTGTGGCGCAAACTGCCGGGGGCGAAATCGGCAGGGCGGGTGCAGTCGGTCTGCCTGCGCCTGATCGTCGAGCGCGAGATGGAGATCGAGGCCTTCAAGGCCCAGGAATACTGGACGGTGAAGGCCGTCTTCCGCACCCCCCGCGGGCAGGAGTTCGAGGCGGGCCTTGTCACGCTTGGTGGCAAGAAGCTGCAGAAATTCGACATTCCGACCGCGACGGCTGCGGATCTGGCAGTGTCCGCTTGCACATCTCGAACGTTCTCGGTCTCGGCGGTGGAATCCAAGCCCGCGACGCGGAACCCCTGGCCGCCGTTCATGACCTCGACGCTGCAGCAGGAAGCCAGCCGGAAATATGGCATGGGCGCCAAACAGTGCATGAATGCGGCCCAGCGGCTGTATGAGGCCGGCCACATCACCTATATGCGGACCGACGGCATCGACATGGCCCCC
>JAKQLM010000208.1 GCA_029567145.1 Pseudomonadota bacterium | reverse complement strand
ATCGCCGCCGCATTGGCGCTCGGCTTGCGGTAGTAGAACCCGATGAGAAGATAGGACGCGACGCCCACGCCCTCCCAGCCGAAGAACATCTGTACCAGATTGTCTGACGTCACCAGCATCAGCATGGCGAAGGTGAAGAACGACAGGTAGGCAAAGAAGCGCGCCTTGTAGTGCTCGCCCTCATGCCAATTGTCGTCATGCGCCATGTAGCCGAAGGAATAGAGGTGCACCAACGCCGAAACCGAGTTCACCACGACCAGCATGATCGCCGTCATCCGGTCCAGCCGGATCGCCCATTCGCTGCCCAAAGTGCCGGACTCGATCCAGCGCATCAGGACGATCTGCTGCATCTCGCCGTCGAAGGTCAGGAAGATGTACCACGACAGCGCGGCGGCCAGGAACACCAGCGACGTGGTGATGACCTGCCCCGCCTTCTCGCCGATCAGGCGCCAGCCAAAGCCACAGATCAGGGCCCCGATCAGCGGAGCAAAAAGGATGATCGTTGCCATTTACTCGGTCCTGCCTTGGGTAGCGCCACAGCGGGTCGATCCGCAGCGGGTCGATGGGAATTCCTGCACTGGGGCGGCCCCAGCGGTGTGGCATGTCTCGCATTCCAGATCGGCCAGCCCGCCCTTGACGGCGGTGATCCGCATCCCGAAGACGTTCTTCTCTCCGACCTGCATGGATCAGCCTTTCATCACGTTGACGTCTTCCACCTCGATGGTGCCGCGGTTGCGGAAGAAGACGACAAGGATGGCAAGGCCGATGGCCGCCTCGGCTGCGGCGACGGTCAGGACGAACATGGTGAAGATCTGCCCCACCAGATCGCCCGAATAGGACGAAAAGGCGACAAGGTTGATGTTGACCGCCAGAAGCATCAGTTCGATCGACATCAGGATGACGATCACGTTCTTCCGGTTCAGGAAGATCCCGAAGATCCCGATGACGAACAGCGCCGCAGCCACCGTCAGGTAATGTTCAAGTCCCACCATCTCTCGTTCCCTCTTGGGCTCTCGTGGCCCGTTCGTTCCGTTCGGCCTTGCGGCCCTTGCCCCGTCAGGGGGCGATCATGTCTGCCGCACAGGCGCAATGGTCGGCGGGCAGCGGCTGGGCTTCGGCCGTGAAGCCGATGCCGCGCAGTTTGTCCGTCAGGGCGGCGATGTCGCCCAGTTGCCCCGCCTGACCGGCTGTCCACAGCGCCTCGGTCGCGCCCGCCAACCGGTCCGAGCTTTCCGGCGTGGTCACGCGCAACGCCTGCCCGCCCGTGCAGTCGGCCAGAACCACGGCCTGCGTGCCCAGCGTGTCGCCGGTCTTGTCCCACCAGTCGAACAGCGCATAGCGGCTGTCGAAGCCTTTGACAAAGGCCGCCAGACCCAGACCCGGCATCTCGCAGGTCCGGTTCTCGGTCGTCAGGGCATGGGCGGGCGCTGCAAGCCCCGCTGCCACCAACCCGATCTGAACCAGCGTCTTCATCATTCCGTCCTTGCGGCGCACCGCGTCGTTCTTGTGTCACCAGCCCACCGGGCCGTCGATCAGGGCCAAAGCCCCGGATAATAGGTCCCGCAGCTGCAGGTTTCCTCGGTTTCCCGCAGCGTGATCGGCTTGCCATAGACCGCCGTCACCGCCCGCTTCAGATCGCCGAAAGTCACCGCCTTGCCCGCCTGCACCTTGGCGCGCAGAAACTCGGTCGCCGCCAGCGTCTGCGCGG
>JAKQLM010000183.1 GCA_029567145.1 Pseudomonadota bacterium | reverse complement strand
CAACGAGGATCTGCCGCGCGTGATCGACGACGCGAAGGTGCTGGGCCTGGTGCCCGCGCCGCGCAGCGAGGAGGCTCGCAAGGCCGCCAACATGCTGCTGATCCTGACGCTGGTGTTCGCCCTGGTCAGCCTGGTCATCCTGGGAATCTCGGCCATCAACATCACGCATACCTTCCTGATGCTGGTGACCGAGCGGCGCGTCGAGATCGCCGTGTACCGGGCCGTCGGCGCGCGCTACCTGGACATCCGGTTGCTGATCCTGGGCGAGGCCGCCGCCCTGGGGGCCCTGGGCGGGGTCGCCGGCGTCGCGGTCGCCTGGGCATGCGGCCGGGCCGTCAACGTGCTGGCCGCCTCGGTGCTGGTGCGCGTGCCCGGCGCCCCTTCCGACCTGTTCCTGTTCTCGCCCGTGGTGGTCGCAGCAGGCCTTCTCTGCGCGGTGCTGTTCGCGCTGCTGGGCGCGTGGGTGCCCGCCCGCCGGGCCGCCCGGACCGACCCCGCCACCGTCCTGTCCCAGGGCTAGCGTCTTCTTCCAGGTTCCTGCCATTTCCTGCCAGGACGCCTCCCGGCCTGCCCGCCGCGCCGCGTCCATGGTCGCGCCATTTTCCCGCCATTCCCCGCCATGCCCGCCAGGGAATCCTTGTTGCCACCAGGGGTTGACGCCCCTGCCGGCCGTGCCGTCCCGCCCGGCGATCCGTTTTCCTCCAGGTTCTGCCACCCGCCAGGTCGGCCCGGCCCCCGCGAAACGGCGGATCTTTCTTTTTGAGGTTTGTCGCAGGACTCGTATTGCTGGCAAAATCAGGGGTTGTGTAGGGTTTCCGACAGCATTTCACGGTTTCATGCGGGGATCCGCTGTCCGCAGGGTGTCCAACTTGCCGGATTCACAGGATTCACGACTCGAATCGACAGGGCTCAAATCGCGGAAAACGCCGGAATCGCGCGCGCGAAGACAAATTCCTAACCGTCGGATAACAAAGGATTTGGGTGAAAATGGTGCAGAACGGGTGGTCTTGCCCCCTGTCCAGGCGTAAATTTGCTTTGCTGTGGCGAGGTCTGGATCGTGGCCGATAGCGACGACATCCGCGGGCTGTTCGGGACCTTCGACGCGAAGGTCGACCTGAACTCGGGCCGCGTCAGCGTCTCCACCGATCTGACCTTGCTGAAGGGCAAGCAGGTCATGGTCACCATCGAGCCCCTGAAGCGCTACCTCGAGGTGCGCACGCTGGGGGTCTTCAACGAGTTCCAGGCGCGCGTCCTGGCCCGGGCCGACGAACTGCCGATCGCCCTGGG
>JAKQLM010000154.1 GCA_029567145.1 Pseudomonadota bacterium | reverse complement strand
CTTGATCTCAAAATCCAGCTTCTTGACGGCCACGAAACCGCCAAAACTTTTGACCACGCCTTCGAACGAAACCAGGGTGTCGCGGCTCATGGGGTTACTCCTTGTCGGCGGGCTTTGCGCCGTTACCTGACAGCAGAAGCTGCGCCAGGATCACAAGCGTCATGGAAAGGATGAAGACGAAGGTACCGATCGCGTTGATCCGCGGGCTGACCTGTCCTTGGAGGAAGCCAAGCACCTTCACGGGCAGGGTTTCGTTCAGGCCCGAAACGAACCAGGCCACGGCGAATTCGTCGAAGGACACAGCCATGGTGATGAAAAGCGCACCAAAGATTGCGGGGGCGCAAAAGGGCACGATAACATGGCGCATCGCCATCCACTCTGACGCGCCAAGGTTCCAAGCGGCCGGTTCAAGCGCCGGGTCCATCTGGGACAGGCGCAAGCGAATGATCGCCATGGCGAAGGGGGCGCAGACGACGACATGAGAGATAATGACCGACAGCGCATTGCCCGACAGGTTGATGCGGCTGAGGTAGGCCAGCATTGCGAGGCCCAGGATGATCACCGGGATCGTCGGCGGCAGCAGCGCCAGCGCGAGATACACCTGTTTGCCCGCGAACGTGTAGCGGTAGTCGGTATAGGCCGCCCCGAACCCCAGAAGGGTCGAGACGACGCCGACGATCAGCCCGACGACCAGAGTATTCCGCGCGCCTTCCCAGACCAGCGGGTCGGTCGCCACGGCGCGGTACCAGTCCAAGGAGAACTCACCCAAGGGGATCGACGGAAAGCGGTCGGAATTGAAGCTGAAGACGAAGCTTGCCGCGATGGGAGCGAAGACGAAGGCATAGGCGAGGACGACATAGACGATCAGCGCCCAGTCCACCGCCCGGTTGCGGTTCAGCTCGGCAGAGCCGCTCATTTCGACTTCCCCCTCATTTCGACTTTCCCTTGTAGGCGAATTTCACAGCGGCGAAGGCGACGATCATCAGCGTGCCGATCATCGTCAGCGCGATCACGGCGGCGCGGGGCCATTGCTGGCCGGATTTCGTGGTGTCGGTGATCAGGATCGACAGCGTCGTCGGTTCCCCCCCGCCAAGGTAGACCGGGCTGACGAAATCGCCGAAGGCCAGGATGAAGCAGAAAAGCGCGGCGATGACGAGGCCGGTGCGGGCCGAGGGGATCACCACCTCGAACACCGTGCGCAAGCGGCCGCAGCGCATGTTGTGCGCGGCCTCGATCAGGGTGCGGTCGAGGAAGACCAGGCTGAAAAGCTGCAACAGGACCACCAGCGGGAAGGCAAGCGTCAGGTAGCCGATCATCGTGGCGAAGACCGTGTTCAGCATCGGGAACGGGCCAAGCCCGACCCAGCCCAGGATCACGTTGATGATGCCGTTGTCGGAGAGGAAAATCTGCCAGGAGTAGACCCGCACCAGGTAGCTGGTGAAGAACGGGATCACCATCAGGAAGATCGCCCAGCGACGGGCGGTGTCCGACATCTTGAACGCTATGGCGTAGGAGGCGGGGAACGCCAGCACAGAGGTCAGGACCGATGCGGCGGCGGCCAGCGCCAGGGTGTTTCCATAGGCCTGCCAGAAGACGGCGCGGCCATACATCGTCGTCCAGTTCACCGTGTCGAAATCCGGTGACATCACGAAGTCCTTCACCGTCCAGAACGACAGCGCGACCAGGAACAGCAGCGGGAAAACGAAGAACAGGACCTGCCAGACCAGTAGCGGCAGCGAGAAGGTCAGACCGTAAAGGGAAATCGGACGTCGCATTTTGGGCCGCACTCCGCGCGCTATGGTGCGGACCGGCAGGGGGAGAGCTGCCGGTCCGCGTTTCAAGGGTGTCGGGCTTCAGGCCCCGTCAGGCGCCCTTGTATTCCGACCAGAAGTCGTTCCAGGTTTCCAGGTCCTGCTGGACCGGCCACTGGCGGTACTTGATGCGGCCCGCGCGGATCATGTCCATCGCGTTCCCGGCATCCTTGGTCATGCCCTGCCGCTTGGCCTCATCCGGGTTTTCGGCCTGCAGGACTTCCCAGCCCTTCGCATTCGGGATCAGGGCGGGATAGGCCGCCATCTGCGCCGACTTTGCCTGACCCTTGGCCGAGGTGATGTACTGGATCCACTTCTTCGCCAGGTCCGCCTTGGCCGAGCCCTTGCCGATCGAGAAGCACTCGGACCACTGCAGCCCGCCCTGCTCCGGGATGACCGACTTCACTTTGGCGCCCGACTTTTCCAGAACGCCGGTGATCCAGTCGCCGATCCCGCAGAACGCCAGCATCTGCCCGTCGTTCAAGGACGAGAAGGTCCCACCATAGTCGAAGAAGCCACCGATCTGGGGCCGCAGCGTCAGGGTCTTTTCCTTCACCGCCTCCCAGGCGGCTTCGTCGATGTCGTAGGGGTTCACGTTGCCGTTCAGAAGGCTGAGTTGCCCCAGGTTCGGCAGGTGCCAGTCGAAGTGCCCGACCTTGCCGGTCAGCTTCGGGTCCCAGAAGACGTTGTAGTTGGAGGCTTCCGCCTCGGTCAGGGCATCGGTGTTGTAGGCGACACCCAGGAAGCCGAAGCGGGTGACGAGCGAAAACAGCTTGCCGTCCTGCCAGTTGCCCGGGAACTGCTGGAATTCCGGGAAATAGTCGTCCAGCGCATAGTCGGCGGGGTCCAGCTCTTCGACGTAGCCCGCCGCGTTCAGGGCCTGCACGTATTCGGCGTCCGACAGGATCACGTCGAAGGTGCCGGGAGGCGATTGCGAGATCAGCCCCAGCATGTTGTCGCCGCCGGTGTAGTACTTCGGGATGAACTTGACGTTGTTCTCGGCCTCGAACTCGGCGACGATATCGGGCTCGGCATGGCCGTACCAGGCCAGCATGGTCAGTTCCGTCGCCTGCGCAAAGGCGCGGCGCGACAGCATCGGCGTGGCCAGCGCGGCGGCGCCGGTTCCAAGCAAGGCCCGACGTGTCAGGCCGGTCGCAAGTCCGTTCGTGTTGGTCATTCCGATACTCCCCGTTTTTGGCCCGCAAGGGCGTTTTCCTTGCCGCGACGTTAGGAGATCAGTTTGGCCGGACAAAATCCGTTCTTGAAATCCATTGATAAGCGTCCGTTATGCTGCCTGCGATTTCATCAGTTTGGCAACGGGTTGACGCCCGACCCCACGCTTTCCAGACTGGCCACCAGGTCGCTGACCAGCTGCAAACCCGCCGGAGACAGGCGCGGATGCTTGTAGAACAGCCCGACTCGCAGCGGTTCCAGCTTTGGAAAGCCCTCGTCCACCTGCAACTCGCGCATTCCGGGCAGCATGGTCGCGCGGGTCAGGGCCGTGACGCAAAGCCCGTTCAACACCGCATTCTGCAACCCCGAAATCCCCGGCCCGGTATAGACGATCCGCCAGCGCCGCGCGGCCCCGTCCAGCGCCTCGACCATGCGGGATCGGTAGTCGCAACCTTCCAGATGCGCGCCCAGGGGCACGGGCCTCTCGCTCGACAGCTCCAGCGTTTCGGAGGCCGCCCAGACCGGCTGTTCGACCCAGGCACGCGACAGATACGGCATCCGCCCGGTCGGCATGGTGGCAACGATGATGTCCAGATCGTCCGAGCGCAGATGCTGCAGCAACTCGCGACTTAGGTCACAGTGAATCTCCAGGTCGACATCCTGGTGACTGCGCCGGAACCCGGTCAGAGTGTTCTGCAGGAAGGCCACCGCGTAATCTGTGGGCAGCCCGATCCGCAGCACGCCGTTCATGTCCGAGCGGTGGAAGTAGCGCACCGCCTCGTCGTTGATCCGCACCATTTCGCGCGCGTAGGACAAAAGCGCCTCGCCTGCCGGGGTCGGGTGGATCGACCGGCCCTCCTGCATCAGAAGGGGGGTGCGGATCAGGTCCTCAAGCCGCCGGATCTGCAGGGAAATCGCGGGTTGACTGCGGCCCAGCACCGCCCCGGCCTTGGAATGGCCGCCCAACTCCACCACCGCGATGAAGGTGCGCAGAAGGTCGGTCGGAAGGTTCGTCAGCAGCGCCATTGCATTTGCCTCGTCAATGGAACCATTGCGACAATCTATTTTCCTTATGCGTGTCCCGCAACGTAGTTTTTCGCCATCCTTTTTGCAGGTTTGGCCATCATGAAACACGTCACCGCCTTCGCCTCGGAACTCACCTGGCCCGACTATGCCGCCGCCGTCGGCACGGGTGAGACGCCGATCCTGATCCCCATCGGGTCGATGGAGCAGCACGGCCACCACATGCCGCTGCATGTCGACGTGCTGCTGCCCACCGAATTCGCCCGCCGCGTCGCGCTGGAGGTGGGCGGGCTTGTCGCGCCGCCGTTCACCTACGGCTACAAGTCGCACCAGAAGTCGGGCGGCGGGAACCATCTGCCGGGCACCACCAGCCTGGACGGGGCCACGCTGGTGGCGGCGCTGAAGGACGTGGTCAAGGAATTCGCCCGCCACGGCGTCCGCAAGATCTGCCTGGTGAACGGGCATTTCGAGAATTCGTGGTTCATCGTCGAAGGCATCGACCTTGCCCTGCGGGAACTGCGCTGGGATGGGATCACCGACCTCAAGGTCGTGGTGCTGTCCTACTGGGATTTCGTCCACAAGGAGGCCATCGCCAAGCTGTATCCCGGTGGTTTCCCGGGCTGGGACGTGGAGCATGGCGGCGTGCTGGAAACCTCGCTGATGCTGGCGCTTTACCCTGAACACGTCCACCTGCACCGCGCCGTCGACCACGCCCCCGCGACCTTCCCGCCCTATGACGTCTATCCGGTCAAGCCGGAATGGACTCCGCCCTCGGGCACCCTCTCCTCGCCCAAGGAAGCCTCGGTCGAGAAGGGGCATATCCTGCTGGAGGTCTGCACCGCAGGTATTATCGGAGCCCTACGGGCCGAGTTCGGCTGACCCTTCCCTCATCCTCCCTGGTGAGCCACCTCAGGGGCCTTTCGGGGCCCCTTTTTCTTGTCTCTGCCGACATGAATCCAAACGAAAAGGGGGCCGGATCGACCGGCCCCTTTCCTTTGTCCCCGCAGGCTTCAGTTCCTGATGATATTGTGTTCCGGGCCGAACGGGAAGCCGGTGATGTTCTCCGCCCCGGTTTCGGTCACGATCAGGATGTCATGCTCGCGGTAGCCGCCCGCGCCCGGCGCGCCTTCGGGCAGCATCACCATCGGCTCCATCGACACGACCATCCCGGGTTTCAGCTCCGTCGCGATGTCCTCGCGCAGTTCAACCCCGGCCTCGCGGCCATAGTAGTGGGACAGGACCCCGAAGGAATGGCCATAGCCGAAGGACCGGTATTTCAGAAGGTCCCACTGGCGGTACATGTCGTTCAGTTCCAGCGCGATTTCGTTGCACCTGGCGCCGGGCTTGATCAACTCCAGCCCCCGGCGATGGACGGCAACGTTCTTCTCCCAGATGTCCAGGCTTGCGTCGTCCACGTGGTCGCAGAACAGCGTCCGCTCCAGCGCGGTGTAATAGCCGAAGATCATCGGGAAGGTGTTCAGGGACAGGATCTCGCCTGCCTTGATCTTCTTGTTCGTCACCGGGTTGTGCGCGCCGTCGGTATTGATTCCGGACTGGAACCACGTCCAGGTGTCCATCAGTTCGACAAACGGGAACGACGCCGCAATCTCGCGGATCATCGCGGTGGTCCCGGCGATGGCGACCTCATGTTCCGGCACGCCGGCCTTCACCGCCCCCGCCACGGCCCAGCCGCCCACGTCGCTGATGCGCGCGCCGGTGCGGATCAGGGTGTGTTCCTCGGCCGACTTGATCGACCGCATCCACATCGAAGGTTGGGAGATATCGACGAACTCCACCCCCGGAAGGGCCGCTTCCAGCGCCTTGCGGTAGTCCAGGGTCACATGGTCGAATTCGATCCCCAGCCGACGCACGCCCGGCGTCAGCTGACGCACCGCGCGGTAGAAGTTGTCGCGCCGCCAGTCGGTGTAGGTAACGTTGCCGCCAAAGCTCCGCCGCCAGGGCTGTCCACCGTCGATCCCTGCCGAAATCGTGGTGGCCGCAACCTGGGTGATGACCGTGCCGTATTTGCGACCGAAAGCGCAGTACAGCCAGCCGGAGTAGTAGGTGATGGAATGATAGCTGGTGAACAGCGCCGCATCGACATCATTGGCCGCCATCCAGC
>JAKQLM010000150.1 GCA_029567145.1 Pseudomonadota bacterium | reverse complement strand
TTCGCTTGGCACGGGGACATCCTTGGCCATGGTCAGTTCTTCCAGTCGGGTCGCGCGTACAGCGGCCGCGACGGCGGTTGGCCGGATTTCGCCATGACGCAGGTCTCGTAGACTGCGGCTGGATCGCGGCCCATCAGGTAGTCGCCGCTGACCTCCAACTCCAGCACGCCAGCCGCGTCGCCGTTCGAGGTGATGCCGATCCCCACTTCGCCGCGCGGCTGCTGCGCCAGCCTGGCGCGTTCAAAGCATTGCCGTTCGGCCTGCTCGACCGTGATCGGGCCACAGGCGACAAGGGCAAGGACCGAAAGAAGCGCAAGGCTTTTCATAAGCTTATCCAATCGGAGGCACCCCGTTCGCCGCAAAGCACGCCTGCGCCGCAGGGCGCAGGGCAATCGTGCGGATCGTGGCCTTGGTCGACGACCCAGCCTCGACCCCGACATCGCGGGCCAACAGGCGCAGTTCATCCGGGCTGGCGGCATCCAGGATGCAGCCGGTCGCCGCCTGGGCCGGTCCGGCGGGCATATCGACATTCACAACCGGCTGGACGACAGTCTCGGCGGTCCGGCGCACGGCCTTGTCGGCCAGTTCGGCGGGGTCGCAGGCGGCAAGCGCCAGGGGCAGAAGCAGCAGCAGCGGGCGGATCATCGCGGGCCTCCGGGAGACAGGGTGCTGCAAAGGATGGCAGAGCCGCGGCCCACCCGACAGCCCGACGCCGCGAAACGGCGTCCCGCGCGCGACAAATTGCCAGATGCCCCCGGTCCGCATCAGAACTTCCGTTCCGCCGGAGCAATCTTCTTCAGCGGGATGCCGCCCTGCGCCTCGGTCGTCAGGGGCGCGGTATGGACCGGGCGATAGTCAAGCGTGACCTTGTTGCCCGCAACCCAGGCCAGCGAGTGTTTGCGCCAGACCGCGTCGTTGCGCTGGGGGTGATCCTCGTGCGCATGCGCCCCACGGCTTTCGGTGCGGGCATGTGCTCCATGGATCGTGGCCAGCGCGTTCGGCATCAGGTTGGTCAGCTCCAGCGTCTCCATCAGGTCGCTGTTCCAGACAAGAGAACGGTCAGTGACATGCAGATCGTCCAGCTTGGCGGCAATCGCGGTCATCTTGACCTCGCCCGCCGCAAGGGTTTCCTCGGCCCGGAAGACCGCCGCGTCGGCCTGCATGGTCTTTTGCATCTCCAGCCGCAGGTCTGCCGTGGGCACGCTGCCCTTGGCGTGGCGCAAGCCGTCGAAACGGTCCAGCGCCTTGTCCACCTCGGCGGCGTTCACGCCCGGAACGCTGGCGGCGCGGTCCACCACCTGCCCGGCGCGGATCGCGGCGGCGCGGCCAAACACCACCAGGTCGATCAGGCTGTTCGACCCCAGCCGGTTCGCGCCATGGACCGAAGCACAGCCCGCCTCGCCCACCGCCATCAGGCCCGGGAAGATCGCGTCCGGGTTCTGTGCCGTGGGGTTCAGCACCTCGCCCCAGTAGTTCGTCGGGATGCCGCCCATGTTGTAATGCACTGTCGGCAGGACCGGGATCGGTTCCTTGTGCAGATCGACCCCGGCAAAGATCCGGGCGCTTTCCGTGATCCCCGGCAGGCGCAGGTCCAAAGCCTCACGCGGAAGATGCGACAGGTTCAGGTGGATGTGGTCTCCGCCTGCCCCGACGCCCCGGCCTTCGCGAATTTCCAGCGTCATGCAGCGGCTGACATAGTCGCGCGGCGCCAGGTCCTTGTAGTGCGGGGCATAGCGCTCCATGAACCGCTCGCCGTTGGCGTTGGTCAGGTAGCCCCCTTCACCGCGCGCGCCTTCGGTGATCAGGCAACCCGAGCCATAGATGCCGGTCGGGTGGAACTGCACGAACTCCATGTCCTGCAGCGGCAG
>JAKQLM010000148.1 GCA_029567145.1 Pseudomonadota bacterium | reverse complement strand
CGCCCCAATGCAGGCCCAATGGCTCATACAGGAACGCATTCTGCGCCGCCGGATAGCTGGAGAAATTGCGGCTCCCCGGAAACCCCATCCCCTCGGGGTTCTTCAGAAACCCGGTCGAGGCCTTGGCCAAAATCGTCTCGGCCACATAGACCAGCATCAACGACACCAGAATCTCGTTGGTGTTGAACCGCGTCTTCAGGATCGCCGGGATCATCGCCCAGACCCAGCCGCCAAAGGCCCCCGCCACGACCATCACCGGAAAGATCCACCGGCTTTCCGTCGGAAACACCGCCAGCCCCACCCCGGCACCGACGATGGCGCCCATGATGTACTGCCCCTCGGCCCCGATGTTCCAGATCCCCGCGCGGAACCCCAGCGCAAGGCCAATGGCGATCAGGATCAGCGGACCCGCCTTCACCAGAAGCTGCCCGCGCAGATAGAACGCGAACTCTCCGAACATCGGGTCCCAGAAGATCGTGCGGATCACCAAAGCCGCCCTGCTCAGGTAAAGATCAAGCGTCGCAAGCGTGACCCAACCAAGACCGGCCCCGGCTCGCCGCATTTCCTCCAGGGCCTCAAGCTTTTTCGGATCGGGGCCAAGCAGGACCGCAAAAAGCACAAATCCCGCGATCATCGTCAGGATCACCGCAACGGGCGGCGTCGCATACAGCCAGAACTTGCTGGGGGTGGGGCGCTTCTCAAGCCTGAACATGCGCCCGCCCTTTCATTAGTCCAAAGGTATCCCGGGGGGTTGGCCATTGCGCCCGCCATTTGTTCGAGGACCAATGGACGACGGGGGCTGGCCCACCGCTGCACCGCTGCCGCACCAGATCACGCCACATGATGTGCGACCTCCATGCCATGCGCCCCGCCCATCATCAGCCCGATCTCGTCCATCGTCAGCCCCTCGGTCGGCCGAGGCTTGGTCAGCCGCCCCTCGTTCAGCACTGCAAACGAATCCGCGACCTCCAGCAATTCGTCCAGATCCTGCGAAATCACCACCACCGCCGCACCTTCCCCCGCCCGGTCCAGAATCGACTGCCGAATCTGCGCCGCCGCTGCCGCATCCACCCCCCAGGTCGGCTGGTTGATCACAATCACCGTAGCCCCCTGCATCAGCTCGCGCCCCATCAGGAACTTCTGCAAGTTCCCTCCCGACAGCGCCCGCGCCGCCACGTCCGGCCCCGGTGTCCTCACATCATACGCAGCGATGATCTCTTCCGCGAAGGCGCGCGTTGCTGGCCAATCGACAAACCCCCGCCGGGTCAGCCCCTTGCGCACCCCCGCCGTCAGGAACGCGTTCTCGACCAGCGACATGTCCGGTGCCGCCGCGTGCCCGTACCGATCTTCCGGCGCAGCGACCAACCCGGCCTTGCGCCGGTCAACCGGCCCCAGATCGCCGACCGGCTGCCCCGCGATCCGCACCTTGTCCGCGTCTGCCTTCAATTCCCCCGACAATGCGAGCAACAGCTCATCTTGCCCGTTCCCGGCGACCCCGGCGATGCCCAGAACCTCGCCCTTCGCCACGGTGAAACTGATGCCTTTCAGCGAGGTCCCGAAGGGGATCGGCGACTCCGCCGACAGGTCGGACACCCCCAGCGCCACTTCGCCCTTCGCCCCCACCCGCCGCTCCGGCGTCTTCAGCGCCTGGCCGACCATCAGCTCCGCCATCTCCCGCGCCGTCCGGTCGCGCGGGGTGCAGGTCGCCACCACCTTGCCGCGCCGCAGGATCGTCGCCTCGTCACACAGCGACCGGATTTCCTCCAGCTTGTGTGAAATATACAGGATCGCCGTCCCCTCCGACGACAACTGCCGCAGCGTCCGGAACAGGATCTCCACCTCCTGCGGTGTCAGCACGCTGGTCGGCTCATCCATGATCAACAGCTTCGGGTCCTGCAGCAGGCACCGGATGATCTCCACCCGCTGCCGCTCCCCCGCGCTCAGGTCCCCCACCATCCGCGACGGGTCCAGCGGCAGCCCGTATTCCTCCGACACCGCCCTGATCTTCGCCGCCAGTTCCCGCATCGTCGGCGGATTCTCCATCCCCAGCGCCACGTTCTCCGCCACATTCAGCGCCTCGAACAGGCTGAAGTGCTGGAACACCATCGCCACCCCCAACCGCCGCGCCTCTGCCGGTTTGCCCGGCTGATACGCCGCCCCCCGCAGCGTCATCGCGCCCGAGTCCGGCCGGATCAGCCCATAGATCATCTTGACCAGCGTCGACTTCCCTGCCCCGTTCTCTCCCAGCAGGGCGTGAATCTCCCCCTCGCCGACCCGGAACGACACATCCGAGTTCGCCACCACCCCGGGATAGGCCTTGGTGATCCCCTCGACTCTCAGCAATTCTGGTCGCAGCACTTCCGGTCGCGTCATGCCCGCATCTCCCTTGCCGCCGTCTTGGGCGCCCGCAACATCTCCGCCACCACACCCACCGCAATCGCCTGCGGGTGCTTGCCCAGGCTTGGGTCCCCAATCGGACACCTGATCCGCGAAATCGCTTGCGCCTCATGCCCCAAAGCCCGCAACCGGGACCGGAACCGCCCCCATTTCGCGCCCGAGCCAATCAACCCGCAACTCCTGAAGCCCCGGTTAAGAAGCCTGTGGCACAATTCCAGGTCCAAAGCGTGGGAATAGGTCAGCACCAGATGCTCCGCCCCCACCGGCGCATGGTCCGCCACCAAGGCCGGATCAGAGGCCGGAACGACAGTTACCCCCTCCGGCACTCCTTCAGGAAACCGCACCGCCGAAACATCCACCCAAGTCACCGCAATCCCCGGCAACGGTGCCAGCACGGACACCAAAGCCAGCCCCACATGCCCCGCGCCCCAGACCCAGACCTGCCGCTCGGCCTCCGCCACCGGCTCAACCAGCCACCCCGCCACCAGCCCGACCGAGGGCCGCACCCCTTGCCCCCGCGCCTCCGCCAGGACACGGCTGATCGCCAAGGGCATCTCGCCCGACCCGCGCGCCACAACTCCGGAAACCGCCTCCGGCATCGCCTCGAACACCTCGGTCCAAAGCACCACCGCCCCACCGCAGCACTGCCCCAGGCTCGGTCCCAAAGCCACCCGCTCAACCAAACGCGCCTCCCTCCCCCCTCCGTGGGGGAGGGATGGGGTGGGGGGGCTCCCCGCCAGCATCGCCCGCGCCTTCGCCGCCGCCTCGAACTCCAGCGCCCCGCCGCCAATCGTCCCCGACTGTCCGTCCGCAAAGACCACCATCGACGCCCCGACCTCACGAGGGCTGGACCCCTCGACCGAGGCGATCACCACCCGAGCCACCCGCCCGTGCGCCTGCAAAGCGGCCGCCAATTCCGAAAGGTCAAACACGGCCTTCGACCCTCCGCACCGCCATCAGCACCCGCTCCGCCGTCGCAGGCGCATCCAGCGCCGGATACACGCTGCCATCCCCGCAAGCCACCACCGCATCCGACAGCGCATACAAGGCCGAGATTCCCAGCATGAACGGCGGCTCTCCCACCGCCTTCGACTTGCCGACCGAGTCCTCCCGGTTGGGCTTGCCCCACAGCGCCACCCGGAAATCCCGGGGCCGGTCCGAACAGGCCGGGATCTTGTAGGTACTGGGAGCATGGGTCGCCAACCGCCCCTTCCCGTCCCAGACCAGCTCCTCCGTCGTCAGCCAGCCCGCGCCCTGCACATAGGCCCCTTCGACCTGGCCAATATCAATCGCAGGGTTCAAACTGGTCCCCGTGTCGTGCAGCAAATCCGCCCGCAAAATCCGGTTCTCCCCCGTCAGCCGGTCGATCACCACCTCGGTCACTGCCGCGCCATAGGCGAAGTAGAAGAACGGCCGCCCGACCCCCTTCACCCGGTCCCAGATGATCTTCGGCGTCGCGTAATACCCCGTCGAGGACAGCGACACCCGCGCCTGA
>JAKQLM010000145.1 GCA_029567145.1 Pseudomonadota bacterium | reverse complement strand
CGGTTTCCGGGTTGCAGTTGACCATGATGGTTTCATAGCCCGCCGCGGTCAGGGCATAGCAAGCGTGGCAGCAGCAATAGTCGAATTCGATCCCCTGGCCGATGCGGTTCGGGCCACCGCCAAGGATGACGACCTTCTTGGCCTTGGAGGGGCGGGATTCGCATTCCACGTCGCCCATCGCTGGGTGTTCATAGGTGGAATACATATAGGGGGTCTGGGCCTCGAACTCGGCGGCGCAGGTGTCGATGCGCTTGAAGACGGCCTGGACGCCAAGGTTGCGGCGGGCGCGGCGAACTTGCGCCTCATCCCGGCCAGTCAGCTTGGCAAGGCGGGCGTCAGTGAAGCCCATCATTTTCAGCGCGCGCAGGGCGTCGGCGTTGGTGGGCAGGCCCTGTTTGCGGACCTGGGCTTCCATGTCGATGATCTCGCGGATGCGGGACAGGAACCAGGGGTCGAAGGCGGTGATCTGGTTGATCTCGTCGTTCGACAGCCCGTGGCGCATGGCTTGCGCGATCACGCGCAGACGGTCGGGGGTCGCCTGGCCAAGGGCCTTGATGATCGCGGCCTTGTCGTGGGTGCCGGTGTCGGCCACGCCGGGGATGGCGATTTCGTCAAAGCCGGTCAGGCCGGTTTCCAAGCTGGCAAGGGCCTTCTGCAGGGATTCGTGGATGGTGCGGCCGATGGCCATCGCCTCGCCGACCGACTTCATCGCGGTGGTCAGGTTGGGCTCGGAGCCCGGGAATTTCTCGAAGGCAAAGCGTGGGATCTTGGTGACGACATAGTCGATGGAAGGCTCGAACGACGCGGGCGTGACCTTGGTGATGTCGTTGTCAAGCTCGTCCAGGGTGTAGCCTACGGCAAGTTTCGCGGCGATCTTGGCGATCGGGAAGCCGGTGGCCTTGGACGCAAGCGCGGACGACCGCGACACGCGGGGGTTCATCTCGATCACGACCATGCGGCCATCGGCGGGGTTGATCGCCCATTGCACGTTGGAGCCGCCGGTTTCGACCCCGATCTCGCGCAACACGGCAATGCTGCCGTTGCGCATGATCTGGTATTCCTTGTCGGTCAGCGTCAGCGCCGGGGCCACCGTGATGCTGTCGCCGGTGTGGACGCCCATCGGATCGACGTTTTCGATGGAACAGACGATGATGGCGTTGTCGGCTTTGTCGCGGACAACCTCCATCTCGTATTCCTTCCAGCCCAGCAGCGACTCGTCCACCAGGACCTGCGCGACGGGAGAGGCCTCAAGCCCCGATTTCACGATCGCCTCATAGTCGTCGCGGTTGTAGGCGACGCCGCCGCCGGTGCCGCCAAGGGTGAAGGCGGGGCGGATGATGGCGGGCAGGCCCACGTATTCGATGGCGGCAATCGCCTCGGCCACGCCGGCGGCGATGTCATACTTGCCCGACGCCAGTTTCGGGGCGGCGATGATGGTGGCCTTGGGGTTTTCCAGCCCGATGCGGTCCATCGCCTCGCGGAACAACTTGCGATCTTCTGCCATTTCGATGGCGTCGCGCTTGGCACCGATCAGTTCGACCTTGTACTTTTCCAACACGCCCATGTCGGCCAGCGCCAGCGCGGTGTTCAACCCGGTCTGCCCGCCCATCGTCGGCAGGATCGCGTCGGGCCGTTCCTTTTCGATGATCTTGGCGACGACTTCGGGGGTGATCGGCTCGATATAGGTGGCATCGGCAAGACCGGGGTCGGTCATGATCGTCGCGGGGTTCGAGTTCACCAGGATGACCCGGTAGCCTTCTTCGCGCAACGCCTTGCAGGCCTGGGCGCCGGAGTAGTCGAACTCGCACGCCTGACCGATGACGATGGGGCCTGCGCCGATGATCATGATCGACTTGATATCGGTCCGCTTCGGCATGTCAGCCCCCATCCATTGCGCAAAATTGTGCGGGTTATAGACAGAAGCCGGACCGGCGCAAGGGGCAAACCTGTTGGGTCCGGGTGCCCGGCCAAATGCAGGAAAAAAGGGCCGGAGGTTTCCCCCCGGCCCTTTGTCTTGCGATGCGTCAGTCCTTAGGCGCGTTCGCCCACGGCAGCTTCGGCGGCGGCAATCGCGGCCTTGCGGGCGGCGATCTTCTCGCCCGTCGGCGGCCCTTCGAAGCGGCGGTTTTCGACCGCGACCCAGACGACCAGAGCCAGCGCGATGAAGCCCGCGACGACGTAGAGCACACGCTCGTTCGGCGGGGCGACGGCGATGAAGAGGATGATCCCCATGCCGACGACCGACAGCACGGTCACCAGTTTGTAGACGCCCGCAGACATGGCCCAGGGGCCGGGGGTCGGCCATTTGGCGGTGCCATAGGACAGCATCGCCGCAACCAGCGGGATCGAGAACGACAGGAAAAGGAAGACGAGGGTCGAGTTCACCACGATGACGTAGATCGAGGTGCCCGCAACCTTGATCGACAGCGCCAGCATCACGTAGAGAATGCAGAGCACCGTCGCGGTCCAGATCGCATTGACCGGCGTGCGGTACTTCGGTGACACCGATGCCAGCGCTTTCGAGAAGCCCGGAACGCCATCATCGCGCGAGAAGGCGAAAAGCATCCGGCTGGCCGAAGTCACCGTGGCGAGGCCGCACAGCAACTGGGCAATCAGGATGAAGAAGTAGAGCGTAAGCTTGAAGCCCGACGGCATGATCGCGTCCATCGTGCCAAAGAACATGCCCCAGCCCTGGCTTGCGGCCACGGCCATGTCGGGGATCGCCAAGGTGATTGCGCAGATCATCACCCAGCCGACCAGCGACGACCACAGCACCGCCGAGACGATGCCTTGCGGCACCGAATGGGCGGCGTTCTTGGTTTCCTCGGAGGTGTGGGCCGAAGCGTCGTAGCCGGTGATCGTGTAGACCGGCAACAGCAGGCAAAGCAGGAACAGGTAGCCGACATTGTCCGATTGCGGGAAGACGTTGCCCCCGGCCTCACCCGAGTAGTTGGTGAAGGTCCAGAGCCGCGAAATGTCGATGCCGGCCACCGAGGTTGCGGCAAAGTAAAGGCAGGCCACGACCAGAACCGCCGTGGTGGCAAAGATGATGTAGCCCGAGATGTCGGTCAGGAAGGTGGTCACCTTGATGCCGACGTGGTTCAGGATCGCCTGCAGGATGGTGATTGCGGCCACAAAGCCGACGATCTGCCAGTCGGTCCCGGTGAAGCCGAAGTTCGGCCCGAAGGTTCCGGCGAAGAAGTACGCCGTGCCGATGTTGATCGCGCCCAGAACGGTGATCAGGCCCAGAAGGTTCAGCCAGGCCGTCAGCCAGCCCCAGAACCGCGACCCCAGGATCGAGGCCCAGTGGTAAAGCCCGCCCGCTGTCGGGAAGGCCGAGGCGATCTGCGCCATGGAAAGCGCGAACATGCCCGAGATGATGCAGCCGGTGATCCAGCCGATCCCCGCGCCCGCGCCGCCGACCGACGAGATCGCCTGCGCGAACGAGTTGATGCCGCCAGAGAGGATGCAGATGATGGAAAACGAGATCGCGAAGTTCGAGAATTTCGACATCGACCGCGACAGTTCCTGCGCGTAGCCCATGCCGTGAAGGACCTTCATGTCCTCATGTTTTTCCCTGTCCGAATAGTCGTCCGAAGCCATTTTCTGTTCCCTTCGTACCGATGTTGGTCATTTTGTGGTTATTGGAGGTCTTGCCACTACATGTGGCGCACTCTTCCGCTTGCACACGGAAGCGCGAATTTGATCATTTGGCAAGCTTCGAATGTATTCCGCCGGGGTACGGGCCGCAGAAACCGGGCCCCGGAGTCGCTTTCGGCGGGGGAAGGCGGCGCGAAACGGCTGGCAGGCGGGGGGCAATCGGCCTATGTCCGGACCATTGCCGCAACAGGGGGCCGGGCGGGTGATCCTTGTCGAACATGGACCGGACGGGGGACCCGCGCTGTTTGAGCGCGCGCGTGCGGTCGTGCTGGCGACGCGCCCGTCACAGGTGTGCACGGCTTTGGCAGAGGCCGAAGCCGCCCGGGCCGCCGGGGCCTGGGTCGCGGGCTATGTCGCCTATGAGGCGGGCTATGCGCTGGAACCGCGGCTGGCCCGGCTGATGCCGCGCAGGCGTTCGGGACCGCTGGTCGCTTTGGGCATCTATGACGCGCCCGGGGATGCCGCCCCGGCTTTGGCCCGCGCCGCCGAAGCAGGCCGGACGACGGTGATGACCGAGCCCCGGCCGCTGATTGGCCGCCGGGCCTATGGCAACGCCGCCCGCAAGGTGCTGGGCTATGTCGCGGCGGGTGACTGCTATCAGGTCAACCTGACTTTTCCGATGGCGGCGCGGCTGGTGCATGGCTCTGCGCTTGGGCTTTACGGCGCGTTCCGGCGGACCGGGGCGGTGGGGCACGGGGCTTACGTTGACCTGGGCGTCGGGCCGGTGGTGGTGTCGCGGTCACCCGAGCTGTTCTTCCAGGTCACGGCGGATGGGCGCATCCTGGCCCGCCCGATGAAGGGCACGCGGCCGCGCGGGCAGGATGCGGCCGAGGATGCGGCGATCGTGGCCGAACTGCAGGCGGCCGAAAAGGATCGGGCCGAGAACCTGATGATCGTGGACCTCTTGCGCAACGACATCAGCCGCCTGGCGCAGGTCGGCAGCGTCAGGGTTCCGGCGCTGTTTGCGGTGGAAAGCTACGCGACGGTGCACCAGATGACCTCGACCATCGAGGGACGGTTGCAGGACCCGCCCAGCCTGCCGGGCCTGATGGCGGCGCTGTTTCCCTGCGGCAGCGTGACCGGCGCCCCGAAGATCCGCGCGATGGAGATCATCCGCGAGGTCGAACCCGCGCCGCGCGGGGTCTACTGCGGCGCGGTCGGCTGGATGGCCCCGGACGGCCGCGCGGATTTCAGCGTGGCGATCCGGACGCTGTCGATCAGAGGGGCGGACATCGTGATGAATGTCGGCGGGGGGGTCACGCACGGCTCGACCGTCGCGGGCGAATGGGAGGAGGCGCTGTGGAAAGCGCGCTTCGTGAAGGCGGCCGTGAGCCGGGGCTGACACTGATCGAGACGATGCTGTGGGACGGGCGCGCCGCGCCGCGCTGGCCCTTGCATCAGGCGCGGCTGCAGCGGTCGGCGGGGTGGCTTGGATGGGACTGCCCCGACCTGCGGCCCGCTGGCCCGGACCGCCCGGCGCGGCTGCGGTTGACGCTGGACCGGACGGGCCGTGTGGAGTGGACGGTGGCCGAATTGCCCCCGGCCAAGGCGGAATGGCGGGTGGGGCTGGCCGCCGAGCGGCTGCGGTCGGACGATCCGTGGCTGCGGGTCAAGTCCAGCCGGCGCGCAGCCTACGACCGGGCGCGGGCCGCCCTTCCGCAAGGGCTGGACGAGGTGATCTTCCTGAACGAACGGGGCGAGGTCTGCGACGGATCGATCACGACGGTGTTCTTCGACCACGGGCAGGGGCTGCGGACGCCGCCCCTGTCATCGGGCCTGCTGCCCGGCGTGTTGCGCGCCGAACTGGACTGCCCGGAAGAGGAGCTGCTGGCCGAAGACCTGCCGATGGTGCAGCTCTGGGTTGGCAATGCCCTGCGCGGCCTGATCCCTGCGGATTTCATTCTGGCCTAAATATCCCGCCGGAGGCATCCGACGCAGGCCGCAAGAGCCTCCGGCGGGGATATTTGCGCCAGTATGAAAGGGCGCGGGGTTGACTCGGGGCAACGGGCAAGGTGTATCGGCGCGAATGATGCCAAAGCCCTGAGGAAGGGGATCAAGAATGCACGCCTATCGCAGCCACACCTGTGCCGCGCTGAACAAGTCCAACGTGGGCGAAACGGTCCGGCTGTCCGGCTGGGTCCACCGGGTGCGCGACCATGGCGGCGTCTTGTTCATCGACCTGCGCGACCATTACGGGATCACGCAGCTTCTGGCCGACAGCGACTCGCCTGCCTTTTCGGCGCTGGAGAAGGTTCGCGCCGAATGGGTGATCCGCATTGATGGCCGCGTGAAGGCGCGGGATGCTTCGCTGGTGAACGCCAAGATCCCGACGGGCGAGATCGAGGTCTATGTGACCGAGGTCGAGGTGCTGGGCGCCTCGGAAGAACTTCCGCTGCCGGTCTTCGGCGACACCGAATACCCGGAAGAAACCCGGCTGACCTACCGTTTCCTCGACCTGCGCCGCGACACGATGCACCAGAACATGATGCTGCGGTCGAACGTCGTGCGCTGGCTGCGCAATGCCATGTGGGACCAGGGCTTCACCGAGTTCCAGACGCCGATCATCACCGCCTCCTCGCCCGAGGGCGCGCGTGACTTCCTGGTGCCCTCGCGCCTTCATCCGGGCAAGTTCTACGCCCTGCCGCAGGCGCCGCAGCAGTTCAAGCAGTTGATCCAGGTCGCGGGCTTTGACCGCTATTTCCAGATCGCGCCCTGCTTCCGCGACGAAGACCCGCGCGCCGACCGCTCGCCCACCGACTTTTATCAGTTGGACGTGGAGATGTCGTTTGTCACCCAGGACGACGTCTTTGCCGCCGTCCAGCCGGTGCTGCAGGGGCTGTTCGAGCACTTTGGCAAGGGCCGCAAGGTCCACGCCGACTGGCCGCGCATCGCCTACCGCGACAGCCTGAAATGGTTCGGCAGCGACAAGCCCGACTTGCGCAACCCGATCCGGATGCAGGACGTGTCGGGGCATTTCGCAGGCTCGGGCTTTGCGATCTTCGCCAAGCTGTTGGAGCAGGCAGGCAACGAGGTCCGCGCCATTCCCGCACCCAAGGGGCCGTCCGGCGAACCCGTGGGCCGCAAGTTCTGCGACCGGATGAACGCTTTCGCGCAGCAGCAGGGCCTGCCGGGGATGGGCTATATCTTCTGGCGCGA
>JAKQLM010000132.1 GCA_029567145.1 Pseudomonadota bacterium | reverse complement strand
ACGCCCGCGTGCAGGGCCGGCGTGGCCGCACGGCGGGCCAGGATCTGCCGCGTCCCGGCGAACACCCGCGCGGATGGCGTGTCCCCGGACTGCCGCGCTTCGACCAGCGACCAGTCCATCCGGGGTCGGTGAATCCAGCGGCTGTCATGCGCGTGCTCGGGGGTGTCCAGATAGCCCCGGTCGTTCGGCAGCGCCAGCTCGTCGCCCATGTAGATCAGGGGGATCCCGCCATAGGCCGCGATCAGCGCATGGCCCAGCAGCATCCGCTGCACCGCAAGGTCCACCCCCGCCGCATCGCCCGCCGCCAGCGCCCGCTCCAACCCGGCCAATGAGGCGTAGGACCCCGAAATCCGCTTGTCCCCCGTCGCCGGGTTTTCCTGGAACAGGGCACCCATGGCAAAGGTGCCGGGGAAACTGCCCTCGTAGAAGTCGGACAGGAAATTGCGGTGCCCGTGACCCGAGGCCCCTACCGCCACTGCATCCTCATCGGTGATCGCCCAGCCGATGTCGTCGTGGCAGCGGATGTAGGTGGCATAGGTCGCGTTGGTCAGCCGGTCGGGAAAGTGCGTTCCCAGCACATGCGCCATCAGCCTTGTGTCGCGGGTGGCCAGCGCCGACCAGAACTGCACCATCAGGCTGTTGTGATAGGCAAGGTTGCCCTCTTTCCCGTCATGCCGTCCGCGCCCCAGATAGGGCAGCATCTCGGCCGGGGCGACAATCGCCTCTTCCAGATGAATCACCGCCGCCGAGGCGATCCGGCTGCAGGCCCGCAGCGCCTGCAGCAGCATATGGACCTCGGGTTCCGACTGGCAGCGCGTGCCCAGCCGCTTCCACATGAAGGCGACGGCATCCAGCCGCAGCACATCGACGCCCCGGTTGGCAAGGAACAGCATGACCTCGACAATCTCCAGGAACACCGCCGGGTTGGCCCAATTCAGGTCCCACTGGTGTTCGTTGAAGGTCGTCCAGACCCATTTCCCGATGGCGGGATAGTGGGTGAAGTTGCCCGGCGCGTTGTCCGGGAAAACCTCGACCAGCGTCTGCTCATAGAGCGTCGGCATGTCCGGTGTGTCGAACATCAGGTAATAGTCCTGACAGGTCGCATCCCCCTTCGCCGCCTTCTTCGCCCAGGCATGCTCCTTGGCCGTGTGGTTCAGCACCAGGTCCACGCAAAGCGAC
>JAKQLM010000128.1 GCA_029567145.1 Pseudomonadota bacterium | reverse complement strand
TGTCCCAGGTGATGGCGGCATAGGCGATTTCCACGGCCGGGAACTCGACCGCGGTTTCGCCGGCCCAAGCGGCAATGCTTTCGATCTGGCCACTGTCGCCTTCGCCATCGAAGGTCACGGTGACATGGGTGATGCCAGCGGTCGTCAGACCGTCGAAAAGCCGGTCCTTGTTGCCGGGGCGAAGTGCGTCGATGCGCGCCTGCCGCTCGGCATGGGCCGCGAAAATCGACGCGAGGTCGATGGTGGAGGGCGGCATCGGGGCCGCGAGGGTCGTTTCAACTTGGGTCATGGGGTTCTCCGGAAATGGGGGAAGGGTCGGAGCCAGCCGGGCGATCTCTTTCACCCGGCAAAGCTCGCAAGACCCCCCTGCCCTCCTCTGTCTCTCTGACGTCACGCCGCGATCTGCAGGGCGCGGGTGGCAAAAGCGCGCCACAGCGGATCGACAAGGCGCGCATCGAGAAGATCGGCACGCTGACGCAAACGCAGCGCCAGATCGGTCTCATTCCAGTCGGTAGCGCGTTCAGCCTGCGCGCGAAGCTGGCTTGCCTCGCTGACGACGGCGCGCGCCTCAGCAGTGCTCATCACCGGATGGCACCACGCGACAGCACCAGCCGCGGCCAGCCCGGCCAGAACCAGCCGTTCGTCGCTGTCCAGGATGGCGAGGATCAGCGGAGCCGCAGTGTCGGACAGGTCCTCGGCCATGGACATCGCGCCCTGCATGGCGTCGGGCAGGCTGGCAAAGCGGGCGAGGCCCACGGCGCGCGCCTCACCCGACAGGGCCGCAGGCGCGTTGGTGTTGGCCCGGGTCAGGACGAAGGGCAGAGCCGGGTCAAACGCAGGGGCGCCGAGACACGGCGGTTTTCCCAAGGGCAGGCCAGAGAAACCATTGGGCGCGACGTGATCGAACATGGGGAATATCTCCGACGGTGCGGGAAGCCGCTCTCCCCGCCTCAACCGTCAAAGACCAAACCACCGCCCTCTTCCTCGAAGGTGGGCGGCGGAGGGTATAGACGCGGGAACCAGCCAGCACGGTCGGGTGCCCCTATGGGTGTCACATCTTGCCAAGCCCGCGCAGGGAGACTTCGTGGCCCGCCCCGACGATGATGTGGTCGTGCAGCGTCAGGCCCAGAAACCGGCAGCCCTTCTGGACTTCCTTGGTCATGGCAAGATCCGCCTCCGACGGGGTCGGATCGCCGGATGGGTGGTTGTGCACCAGGATCAGGGCGCTGGCGCCGAGGATCAGTGCACGCTTGATCACCTCGCGCGGATAGACCGGCACATGGTCCACAGTGCCGACACCCATCCGCTCATC
>JAKQLM010000126.1 GCA_029567145.1 Pseudomonadota bacterium | reverse complement strand
TGCCCGACTGGATCGACACCGAGTGGCTGAAGCAGCTCGTGGCCGAACAGCTGGTCACGGTGCGCAAGAAGCGCGGCTATGCCCACCCCGAATGGCAGAAGATGCGCGAACGTAACGAGGCCCTCGACACCCGGGTCTATGCCCGGGCTGCGGCCTGGATCACCGTCACCCTCTCCACAAAGGTCACCGAACGACTGGTCCCGGCGAACGAAGGCATCGCGTTCCCGCTGGGAACGATGGACACCTTCACGACCTATGGTGGCCCGGCGAACCTGCTGGAGGCGGCCAACACCATTGGCCTGCCACTCTATGCCCGCCAGCACCTCGACGAAAAGGGTCGCTGGATCGACCTGATGACCGAGGCCTCGATCCTTCCGGTGAACAAGCGGCCGCGCATCGCGATCCGCATCCACACTTCGAACTGACAGGCGCCTCCGATGAACGTCTTCGCCGCCGCCATGGACCGGATCTATACCAACCCGTCCATGGCGGCGGCCGCAGTCTGGATTTCTGCCACCACTTCAGAGGAACGGCCGATCCGCGTCATTCGCCGCGCCCCAGACCGCATCACCGAATTTGGCGCGGGGCGGTTTGTCAGCGACAGCACGATGGTGGATGTGCGCGTCTCCGACCCTCCCGATCCCCGCCCCGGCGATCTCATCGTCATCGGGATCGACAGCTTCACCATCCAAGGCGAGCCTGTGCGTGATCGCGAGAGGCTGATCTGGACACTGGACCTGCGACCATCATGAGATTGAAAATCGCGTTCGACCCCGACATCGTCGCCCTGATGCAGGCCGAAATCGCCGCCAGTGAAAAGGCGGTATCCGCCGCCATGCGCGCAGCTGGCACCTCCCTGAAATCCGCCTGGCGCGGCCAGATCACCGGCGCTGGCCTCGGCACCAGGCTGGGCAACAGCATCCGCCTTGCCAGCTTCCCCAAATCCGGCGACAGCTTGAACGCGGCGGCGCTGGTATGGTCCAACGCCCCGGTGATCATTGGCGCCCATGACACCGGCCCGCTGATCCG
>JAKQLM010000111.1 GCA_029567145.1 Pseudomonadota bacterium | reverse complement strand
CTTGAGGGCTTCGCCCAGGATGTCACCCAGCGACGCGCCGCTGTCGGACGAGCCATATTGTGCGACGGCCTGTTTCTCTTCGGCAATCTGCATTGCCTTGACCGAGAAGTTGGGCTTTTTGCTGCGATCAAAGCCGATGACCATTGCATCGAACTTCTGACCGGGCTGGAAACGCTCGGAGCGTTGCTCGTCGCGATCGCGGCCCAGATCGCCACGCTTGATGAAGCCGGTAACGCCATCGTCGCCAGCCTGCACTTCGAGGCCGCCATCGCGAACTTCCAGAACGGTCACGGTGACGATTGCGTTCTTCTGGAGGCTGCTGCCGCCTGCTGCCGAAGCGGCAACGCCCGGTGCACCTTTTTCAAGCTGCTTCATGCCAAGGCTGATGCGTTCTTTTTCAACGTCGATATCGAGCACGACAGCTTTGACCATCTCGCCCTTGCGATGCAGGTTGAGCGCGTCTTCGCCGGAAATGCCCCATGCGATGTCGGACATGTGCACCATGCCGTCAACGTCGCCGTCAAGGCCGATGAACAGGCCGAATTCGGTGGCGTTCTTGACTTCGCCTTCCACTTCGCTGCCCACGGGATGCTGTTCCGCGAAGTTATCCCACGGATTGTTCTGCACCTGCTTGAGGCCAAGGCTGATGCGGCGTTTGTCGGAATCGACTTCAAGGATGATGACGTCGACTTCCTGGCTGGTCGAAACGATCTTGCCGGGGTGGACGTTCTTCTTGGTCCAGGACATTTCCGAGACGTGCACCAGGCCCTCGACCCCGGCTTCCAGCTCCACGAAGGCGCCGTAGTCGGTGATGTTGGTGACGCGGCCTTTGTGGACCGTGCCGATGGCATACATCTTTTCAACGGCATCCCACGGGTCGGACTGCAGTTGCTTCATGCCCAGCGAAATACGGTGGGTTTCCTTGTTGATCTTGATGACCTGCACTTTGACAGTTTCACCGATCGACAGGATTTCCGACGGATGGTTGACGCGGCGCCAGGCCATGTCGGTGACGTGCAGAAGGCCGTCCACACCGCCCAGATCCACGAACGCACCGTATTCGGTGATGTTCTTGACCACGCCGTCGACGACTTGACCTTCGGTCAGGTTGCCGATGACTTCGGCGCGCTGTTCGGCGCGGCTTTCTTCCAGGATCGCACGGCGCGAGACAACGATGTTGCCACGACGACGGTCCATCTTCAGGATCTGGAACGGCTGCTTCATGCCCATCAGCGGGCCAGCGTCACGCACGGGGCGGACGTCAACCTGGCTGCCGGGAAGGAACGCTACAGCGCCCCCGAGGTCGACCGTGAAGCCGCCCTTGACCCGACCGAAGATCGCGCCATCGACGCGCTGCTCGGCGGCATAGGCTTTTTCCAGACGATCCCAGGCTTCCTCGCGGCGGGCCTTTTCACGGCTGATCTGGGCTTCACCGCGAGCGTTCTCGACGCGGTCCAGATAGACTTCCACAGTGTCGCCCACGTTGATGTTGGGCTGCTCACCAGGGTTTGCGAATTCTTTCAGGTCGATGCGGCCTTCCATCTTGTAGCCGACATCGATGATGGCCTGGCCCGCTTCGATCGCGATGACCCGGCCTTTGACGACAGTGCCCTCTTCGGGGGTGTCGATTTCGAAGCTTTCCTTCAACAGGGCTTCGAAGTCTTCCATGGTTGCTTTAGCGCACATATAGATCAGTTTCCTTTTCACGTATTTTCACAGGCCTTGCGGTTGGCTCCGCCGGTCTTGTCCCAAACGAAAAAACGCAAACCCCCGGCAAACCGGTGGAAGTGAGTCCTTTCAGGATGGGCGGCCTATAAGCCCATCGCCCGCCTGAGGCAAGGAAAACCGGGGCGGGGGCCCAGAACTGGGGCCCAGAACTGGGGCCTAGACCACAGGCACCGACGCGCCACGCCGGATAGAGCGGCGGTTCAATTCGGCGTTGATCTCGGCGCCCAGCAGAACCATCACCGTCGATAGCCAGATCCACAGCATCAGCACAACCACCGCAGCAAGCGAGCCATAGGTCTCGTCATACCTGCCGAAGTTGCTGACATACCACCCCAGGCCCGCCGAGGCAGCAATCAGCCCGACAGCCGCCACGGCAGCACCCGGCGTGATCCAGGCCCATTCAGGAACCGGCCAGTCGGGGGCCCAGTAGTAGATTGCCGCCAGCACAGCCAGCAGCAGCGCCAGGATGACGGGCCAGCGCAGGGCCAGGATCAAGGTCTCGCCCAGCGGACCAAGCTGGTCGACCAGAAACGGCAGGGCAGCGACCAGAACGCCCAGCACGATGACCAGCCCGATGGCCCCCAGCGTGAAGCCAAGCGCCACCAGGTTCAGGTGGACAAAGCCGCGCGTCTCCTTGACATCATAGGCGATCCCCAGCGCCTCCATCAGCGCCTTTGTCCCGCCGTTCGCCGACCACAGCGCGATCAGAAGTGCGAACAGTGCCGTCACCGACAGCGTGTCATTCGCCGTTCCGGAAATCCTCTCGGCCTGCCCGATGATCAGCGTAGCGGCCGCTTCGGGCATCAGACTGGTGACGGGGGCAAGAATTCCCGGCACCTCGGCTGGCGCCACGACCAGGCCAAAGACCGAGATCAGTGCCGCGATCGCCGGGACGATGGCCAGAATGGCGTAGAAGGTCACGCCCGCCGCGACCGCCAGCACCCGGTCGCGGTCGACCTCCTCCTTCAGGTCGCGCAGGAAATCCCAGAGGTCGGCAACGGATCGGATCGGCATTTGGCAGGCTCCTTTCGCAAGACAACCCGCAACACTGGTTCAAGTTCCGGTCAGCGGCGCTGCCACCACCGCGATGGCTGCCGCAACCGCCTCGTCGATCCCCAGCGCGCTGGTGTCGATCACCACGGCGTCGCTGGCGGCCCGCAGCGGCGCATCCGCCCGCCCCATGTCCCGCGCATCCCGCTCCCGGACCTCGGCCAGGACCTGCGCCTCGTCCCCGCCCACCTCCAGCCAGCGGCGATGGGCGCGGATTTCGGGGCTGGCGGTTACGTACAGTTTCACCTCGGCTTCGGGGCAGATCACTGTGCCGATGTCGCGGCCGTCCAGCACCGCGCCGCCGTCGCTGCGGGCAAACCGGCGCTGGAACTCGACCAGCGCGGCGCGCACCTCGGGGATCACCGCGACCCGGCTGGCCGCCTGCCCCGCCGCCAGCGACCGCAGGTCGTCGCGGTCAAGGTCAGCCGCCGTCAGCCCCCTCGCTGCCTGCACCGGATCGCCGCCCTTGGCCCCGACGGCCCGATACAAAAGCCCGGTGTCCAGATGCCGAAAGCCAAAGCGTGCGGCCACGGCCCGGCTGATCGTGCCCTTGCCCGCCGCTGCCGGCCCGTCGATCGCCACCGTGAAGATCATCAGAACCCCCCGCAGGTCGGGCTTAAACCCGACTCCCCAATGGTTAAGAAACCCCTAATGCCCGCAAGCAAGCCTTTGATATAAAAGGAAAATCATCTTTTGTCCACTGTGGACACAAACATCAGCCCCGCTCGATCCCTGCCCCAAGCCCCCGCATCAGCCCTTCAAAGATCGGGAACGAGGTCATGATCGGTGACCCGTCATCCACCCCGACCGGGGCCTTCGCGGCCAGGCCCATCACAAGGAAACTCATCGCGATCCGGTGGTCGATATGGGTGGCACAGGTGGCCCCCCCCGGCACGCCGCCCGGGCCCATGCCGTGAACGATCAGGGTGTCCTCGTCCTCCTCGATCCGGACCCCGCAAGCCTCCAGCCCCCGGGCCATCGCGTCGATCCGGTCGGATTCCTTGACCCGCAGTTCCTTGACGCCCCGCATCACGGTCTTGCCGGACGCGAACGAGGCCACCACCGACAGCACCGGGTATTCGTCGATCATCGACGGCGCGCGTTCCGGCGGCACCTCGATCCCCGTCATGTCCCCGCTGAACCGGACGCGCAGGTCCGCTACCGGCTCGCCCCCCTCTTCCCGGGGGTTCATGAATTCAATCTCGGCCCCCATCTCGACCAGGGTCAGATACAGCCCGTTCCGGGTCAGGTTCTGCGACACGCCGGGGACCAGGATATCCGACCCCTCGACGATCAGCGCCGCACAGACGGGGAACGCGGCCGAGGACGGATCACGCGGCACCGCCACGACCTGCGGCCGCAACTCCGGCTGGCCGGTCAGAGTGATGACATGGCCCTCTTTCGTGCGGTCGACGACAAGCTTCGCCCCGAACCCCAGCAGCATCCGTTCCGAATGGTCCCGCGTCGGTTCCTTTTCGATCACCACCGTCTCACCGGGCGCGTTCAGCCCCGCGAGCAGCACCGCCGACTTGACCTGAGCCGACGCGACCGGCAGCGCATAGCGGACCGGAACCGGGTTCGCCGCGCCCACCACCGTCATCGGCAACCGCCCGCCCTTGCGACCATAGGCTTGCGTGCCGAACAGGCCGAGAGGGTCTGTCACCCGCCCCATCGGCCGCTTGCGAAGACTGGCATCCCCGGTGAAGGTCGCGGTGATCGGTGTCGTCGCCATCGTCCCCATGATCAGCCGCACCCCGGTGCCCGAGTTGCCGCAGTCGATCACGTCCGCCGGTTCAGAAAACCCGCCGACCCCGACGCCGTTGACCGTCCAGGCGCCCTCACCCAGCCGGGTGACTGTCGCACCAAAGGCCCGCATGGCGGACGCCGTGTCCAGCACGTCCTGGCCTTCCAGCAGCCCGGAGATCCGCGTCTCGCCAACCGCCATCGCGCCGAAGATCAGGCTGCGGTGCGAGATCGACTTGTCGCCCGGCACCTCGGCCACGCCCCGCAAGGGACCCGACCGGGCGGATTTCATCGGTTGCGCGTCGCCATGGCCGGACATCGGTCTCTCCCTTGCACTTCAGGTGGCCTGATAGCGCAAGCTTTTGCCGTGGTCCACCGCTGGCAACGCGGGCTGTCAGCCGGTGGCTTCGTCGGCCTCGTAAGCCTCGATGATCCG
>JAKQLM010000103.1 GCA_029567145.1 Pseudomonadota bacterium | reverse complement strand
AAACCCCAGATCACCCATTCCATGTCGGTCCTCGCGCAGGTGTCACATGACCGACTATACCTTCGCCTATCTGGACGAACAGACCAAGCGGATGATCCGCCGCGCGATCCTGAAAGGCATCGCCGTGCCGGGCTATCAGGTCCCCTTCGCCAGCCGTGAAATGCCGATGCCCTACGGCTGGGGCACGGGCGGGGTGCAGGTGACCGCTGCCTGCCTGGTCCCCGAGGATCGGCTGAAGGTCATCGACCAGGGCGCGGACGACACGACGAACGCGGTCAGCATCCGCAAGTTCTTTGCCCGGACGGCCGGGGTCGCCACCACCGAACGCACAACCGACGCCACCTTGATCCAGACCCGCCACCGTATCCCCGAACAGCCGCTGAAGGCCGGTCAGATCCTGGTCTACCAGGTCCCGATCCCCGAACCCCTGCGCTTTCTGGAACCGCGTGAAACCGAGACCCGCAAGATGCACGAGTTGGAGGAATACGGCCTGATGCATGTGAAGCTGTACGAAGACATCGCGCGGCACGGCCAGATTGCGACGGCCTACGACTACCCGGTCAAGGTAGAGGGGCGCTATGTGATGGACCCCTCGCCGATCCCGAAGTTCGACAATCCGAAACTGTCGGGCAACCCGGCGATCCAGCTCTTTGGCGCGGGCCGCGAACAGCGGATCTACGCCCTGCCGCCCTGGACCACGGCGATCAGCCTCGACTTTGACGACCACCCGTTCAGCGCCTCGAAGGCACCGCATGACTGCGATCTGTGCGGGGCACGCGACAGCTATCTGGACGAGGTCATCACCGACGACGCAGGCGGCCGGATGTTTGTCTGTTCCGACACCGACTATTGCTCCGGCAGGCAGGCCGCAGGCCATGCCGGACGGTTGGGAGTGCCGCAATGACCCTGCACACCGCATCGGACTTTGCTGCACCCGGTCCCGCCACGGACCAGCCGCTTTTGCAGGTCCAGGGCCTGACCCGTCGCTACGGAGCCCGCATCGGCTGCGCCGACGTAAGCTTTGATCTTTACCCCGGCGAGGTGCTGGGGATCGTCGGCGAAAGCGGATCGGGCAAGTCCACGCTTCTGTCCTGCCTGGCCGGGCACCAGCGCCCCGACCTGGGCCGCATCGCCTATGACGGCCGCGACGTGCTGGCGATGTCCGAGACGGAGCGGCGTCGCCTGTCGCGCACCGACTGGGCCTATGTCCACCAGAACCCGCGCGACGGGTTGCGGATGGGCGTCAGCGCGGGCGGCAATGTGGGCGAACGCTTGATGGCCGTGGGCGCCCGGCACTATGGCGAAATCCGCGGCAAGGCGACCGACTGGCTGGGCCGGGTTGAAATCGCTGCGGATCGGATCGACGACCGGCCCAGCGCGTTCTCTGGCGGGATGCAGCAGCGCCTGCAGATCGCGCGAAACCTGGTGACCGGCCCGCGCCTTGTGTTCATGGACGAACCGACCGGCGGCCTTGATGTCAGCGTGCAGGCCCGGCTTCTGGACCTGCTGCGCGGGCTGGTCCGCGACCTTGGCCTGTCGGTCATCATCGTGACCCATGACCTCGCCGTCGTCCGCCTGCTGGCGCATCGGCTGATGGTGATGAAATCGGGCCGGGTGGTCGAACACGGGCTGACCGACCAGGTGCTTGACGACCCGCAGCACGCCTATACCCAGCTTCTCGTCTCGTCCGTCCTGCAGGTGTAACCCCATGATCCGTATCGAGAACCTGTCAAAGTCCTTTACCCTGCACAACCAGGGTGGCGCGGTGATCCCGGTGATGGCGGGGGCGGCGCTGACCGTCCGACCCGGAGAATGCGTCGGCCTGACCGGCCAGTCCGGCGCGGGCAAGTCCACGCTGATGCGGATGGTCTATGGCAACTACCTGACCGCCGGCGGTCGCTTGATCGTGGGTGATCTTGACGTCGCCACCGCCAGCCCGCGCCAGATCATCGCGCTGCGCCGCCATACGCTGGGCTATGTCAGCCAGTTCCTGCGCGTCGTGCCCCGCGTCCCCACGCTGGACGTGGTGGCCGAGCCTTTGCTGGCCCTTGGCACTCCCGCCGATCAGGCCCGCGACCGGGCGGCGGATCTCCTTCGTCGCTTGAACATCCCCGAACGGCTTTGGCCGCTGTCGCCCACCACCTTTTCGGGGGGCGAACAGCAACGGGTCAACATCGCGCGCGGCTTTGCGCACGGCTTTCCGGCGCTGCTTCTGGACGAACCGACTGCCAGCCTTGACGCCGCGAACCGTGGCGTCGTGCTGACCCTGATCGACGAAGCCAAGGCGCGCGGCGCGGCGATCCTGGGCATCTTTCACGACGAGGCCGCCCGGGCCCGCGTCTGCGACCGGCTGGTCGACGTGACCGGCTTCACGCCGCCAAGCCCCAAAGCCGGAGAGGCGGCATGAGCCTTGCCCCCCGCGTCTTTGCGATTGTCGGCCCCTCGGGCGCGGGCAAGGATACGCTGATCCGGGGGGCGCTGGCGCTTCGACCCGACCTGAGGCTGGTCCGCCGGGTCATCACGCGCCCGACCGAAGCGGGGGGCGAGGACTTTGAAGGCGTCACGCCCCAGGACTTTGTCAACCGGCGCGACCGGGGGGAATTCGCCCTGCACTGGCAGGCGCACGGGCTTTGCTACGCCATCCCCAAGGCGCAGATCGACGGCCCCGGCGACGTGATCTTCAACGGCAGCCGCGCCGCCTTGCCACTGGCGGCGCGGGCCTTTCCCGACCTGCGGGTGATCCTTGTCACCGCCCCCGCCCCCATTCTGGCGGCGCGGTTGGCGGATCGGGGCCGCGAAACCCGCGCCGACATCCAGGCCCGGTTGCAGCGCGCGGCCTTTACCCTGCCGGACGACATTGCCGCAGACATCGTCGTCAACGACGGCACGCCCGACCAGGGGGTCGCCCGCATGCTGGCCGTGCTTCAGCCGGTCAGGGCATGGCGGTGCAGCAGATGAAACCGGCCACCGGAGTCTTCGCCGAACAGGCACAGGTCCTGGATCACGAAAGGCGTGGGCAGGACCGGGGCAAAGTAAGGCCCCAGCACTTGCAGGACCGGGGCGGGATCGGGCAGCCGGTCGGTCAGCGTCAGGTGAAAGCGGAACTCCTCCATCACCTGCGGATAGCCCCACAGGTCCAGCAACTCGCGCTGGCGGGGCGACAGCTGGTCGGGGCGGCGGCGCGCGATCTCGTCTTCGGTCAGGGCGGCGCGCAAGGGGTTGGTGCCTTCGACCACCGCGGCGCCCAGCTCCAGCAAGGCGGCCTCGCAGCCCTTGGGCGTCAGGGCAAGAAAGCCATGCAGGTTTTCCAAATGCAGACCCTGGCACTGTACGGGCGGCAGGCGGCGGGCGAGCGCGGCAACGGTCCCGGCTGCCTCTGCAAGGGTCACGCCGGGGGCCAGCCGGAACGGCGCGCGGATCGTGCCGTGAAAACCATAGCGCCGCGCCTCGGCAGTCAGGATCGCAGGGCATGGGATGCCGGGCAGGTCCGGCTGCACCCGCGTTTCGCCCGTGACGGGATCCCAGCCCAGCCAGTCCGCCGTCGCCGTGGCGAACGGGCCGGGTCGCGGGGCGTAGTAGACGGCAAAGCGTTTCATCTGGTCCATGCGGGTGCCTTTACGGACGGCGTGTCACACGGGTGTGACGGGACCATGTCAGGAAGCCCCGCCTACCCAAAGACCGCAAGACAGGACTGCACCCGATGACCGAAACGATCCTTGCCAATGCCACGCTGGTCTTGCCGACCGAAACCCTGCGCGGGCAGATTCGCATGATCGACGGGCGCATCGCCGACATCGCGCCGGGAAGCGACGTGCCGGCGGGGGCGATGGATTGCGCGGGCGATCTGGTGATGCCCGGCCTGATCGAGCTGCACACCGACAATCTGGAACGCCACATCGAGCCGCGCCCCAAGGTGGACTGGCCGCATGCCTCGGCCATCCTTGCGCATGATGCCGAACTGGCCAGCGTCGGCATCACCACCGTGTTCGACGCCCTGCGCGTGGGGTCCGTGGTGTCGAATGCCAAGGCCAACTACGGCGAATATGCCCGGGTCCTGGCGGACGAAATCCTTGGCCTGCGCGCCGACGGCTTTCTGCGGATCAGCCACTTTCTGCACCTGCGGGCCGAAGTCTGTTCCGAAACCCTGATCGACGAGCTGGCCAAGTTCGGCCCGGATGACCGCATCGGTATCGTCAGCCTGATGGACCACACCCCGGGCGAGCGGCAGTTTCGCGACCTGTCCCAACTGCGCAAGTATGTGATCGGCAAGCACGGCATCAGCGAGGCCGAGTTCGAGGACCATGTCGCGTCCCAGCGCGCGATGACCGAACGGCTTGGCCCGGCCCACGAAGCCGCCGCGGTGGACGCCGCCCGGCGCTATGGGGCGGTGCTGGCCAGCCATGACGACACCGAGGTCGACCACGTCGCCCGCTCGGCCCGGCATGGCGCGCATTTCGCAGAGTTTCCGACCACCGTCGCCGCGGCGCAGGCCTGCCGCGACCACGGCATCAAGGTGATGATGGGCGCGCCGAACCTGATCCGGGGCGGCAGCCATTCCGGCAATGTCGCCGCCGAAGAGCTGGCCCGGGGTGACCTTCTGGACATCGTGTCGTCGGATTATGTCCCGTCCTCGCTGTTGTCGGCGGCCCTGATGCTGGGCGACCTTTGGGGCGACATGGCGCGCGGGATTGCCACCGT
>JAKQLM010000102.1 GCA_029567145.1 Pseudomonadota bacterium | reverse complement strand
TCAGGCGGTGATCGACCTTGCGCGAGGCCCGGACCCCCTGGGAATCGTGACGTTCGAGCCGCATCCGCGACAATTCTTCGCCCCCGATGCCCCTCCGTTCCGCCTGATGAACGCCGAAGCGCGGGCCAATCGGCTGGCCCGGCTGGGGGTTGAACACCTGTTCCAACTGCCGTTCGACTTTACCCTGGCCGCGCTGACGCCCGACGCCTTTGTGGAGCAGGTCCTGGCCGATGGCCTTGCCTTGCGTCACGTGGTGGTCGGGGCCGACTTTCGCTTTGGCAAGGGTCGCGCGGGCACGGCGCAAGACCTTGCAACCCTTTGCGATGCCAAGGGAATCCGCACGACCATCGCCCCTTTGGTCACCGAAGGCGGAGCCGAGATCTCGTCGACCAACATCCGCCAGGCGCTTGCCGAGGGCCGCCCCCGCGATGCCGCCGCCATGCTGGGCCACTGGCACCGGATCGAAGGTGAGGTCCTGCACGGCGAAAAGCGGGGCAGGGACTTGGGCTATCCGACCGCGAACATGTCGGTCGAAGGCCTGCACCTGCCAAGGCTGGGGGTCTACGCCGTGCTGGTCGATGTCCTGACCGGCCCGCACAAGGGCAGCTACCACGGCGCGGCCAGCCTGGGCGTGCGGCCGATGTTTGGGGTCAACACGCCAAACCTTGAAAGCTTTCTCTTTGATTTCAAAGGGGATCTTTACGGACAGCACCTGTCGGTCGCCTTGGTGGACTACTTGCGCCCAGAAATGAAGTTCGACGGACTTCCCGCGTTGATCGCCCAGATGGATCAGGATTGCGAACGCGCCCGAACGCTTCTGGCCGCACTCTGACCCCTTCCCTTTTCCGCCGCAGCAAAGCAGGTTGCATAGATGGAAAAGCTGCGCCCCCGGTTCTGGGAAACTGTCCCCTTCACCAAGCTGACACAGGCCGAATGGGAGGCGCTGTGCGACGGCTGCGGCAAGTGCTGCCTGAACAAGCTGGAGTATGAGGACACCGGCGACGTCGCCTATACCCGGATCAGTTGCCGGTTGTTCGACGGCGACACCTGCCAGTGCCGCGACTATCCCAACCGTAAGCTGCACGTCCCGGAATGCGTGGTGCTGACGCCCAAGACCCTGCCCAGGATTGCCTACTGGATGCCCGCGACCTGCGCCTACAAGCTGTTGTTCCAGAAAAAGAAACTTCCGGACTGGCATCCCTTGCTGACCGGCGATCCCGACAGCACGCACAAGGCAGGGCAGTCGATCAAGGGCATGACCATTCCCGAAACCGACGTCCCCGAGGATGACTGGGAAGACTACCTGATCGAGGAAACTCCCTGATGCGCTTTGCGTCCGACAACACCTCGGGGGCCGCGCCCGAGATCATGGCTGCTGTCGTCAAGTCCAACGACGGCTACGACCGCAGCTACGGGGCCGATGCCGCCATGGGGCGGGTGACGGCGCTGGTGCGCAAGGTGTTCCAGGCACCGCAGGCCGTAGTGCATCTGGTGGCCACGGGCACGGCGGCGAATGCCCTGTCCATCGCCAGTCACTGTCCCCCCTGGGGCGCCGTCTTCTGCCACACCCATGCGCATATCGCCGAAGACGAATGCGGCGCGCCCGAGTTCTTTTCGGGGGCCAAGCTGGTGCTTGTGCCCGGTGACCAGGGCAAGATGACCCCCGCCACGCTGGCAGATGCCCTGTCGCGGACCGGCGAAGGCGGGGTGCATGGTGTCCAGCGCGGGATGCTGTCGCTGACCAATGTCACCGAAGCCGGGACGGTCTATTCGCCCAGCGAGATCAAGGCGTTGACCGATCTGGCCAAGGCGCGCGGCCTGCCTTGCCATCTGGACGGTGCGCGGTTCGCCAATGCGCTGGTCGCGACCGGCGCGACCCCGGCCGAGATGACCTGGCAGGCCGGGATCGACGTGCTGTCGCTGGGCGGCACCAAGAATGGCTGCCTGGGGGTCGAAGGCGTGGTGCTGTTCAACCCCGAAAAGGCCTGGGAGCTGGAGCTGCGCCGCAAGCGGGCAGGGCACCTTTTCTCGAAGAACCGCTTTCTGGCCGCGCAGATCGAGGCCTATCTGACCGACGGTCTTTGGCTGCGGCTGGCCGCGCAGGCCAACGCCATGGGCCAGCGCCTGGCGTCAGGTCTGGCTGCGCAGGGGGCCACCGTGCCCGACGCCCCGGCCAACATGCTGTTCCCGCTGTGGTCGCCCGGCACCCATGACCGGCTGGAAGCGGCGGGCGCGCAGTTCTACCGGCTTTTCGCGCCAGAAGGGCGCGAACGCGCACGGCTGGTCACCAGCTGGTCCACCACCGCAGCGGACGTCGACGCCTTTTTGGCGGCCTTGCAACCCTGACGCTGCATTTGCAGCGATTTTCGTGCCGTTAGCGGTCGCGCCGGTTTGCAAGCCGGAATGCGGGTGATAAGCGAAGGCACGTCCCGAATCCGTCACCCGGAGTTGCCATGGCCGCCGTCACCGAACCGAAGCTGATCGCCGGGAATGCCAACCTTCCCCTTGCCAAGTCCATCGCGCGGCGGATGTCGATGCATCGGGGGATGAGCGTCAGTCTGGTCGATGCCCGGGTCGAACGGTTCAATGACCAGGAAATCTTTGTCGAAGTGTTCGAGAATGTCCGCGGCGAGGACATGTATGTCATCCAGCCGACCTCGAACCCGGCGAACGACAACCTGATGGAGCTTTTGATCATGACCGACGCGCTGCGACGGTCTTCGGCCAGCCGGATCACCGCCGTGATCCCCTATTTCGGCTATGCCCGCCAGGATCGCCGCGCCAAGGCCCGCACGCCGATCACCGCCAAGCTGGTCGCGAACATGATCGCCGAGGCCGGGGTGGACCGCGTGCTGACGCTGGACCTGCACGCGGCGCAGATCCAGGGATTTTTCGACATTCCAGTGGACAACCTGTACGCCAGCCCGGTCTTTGCCCTGGACATCGAACACCAGTTCCGTGGCCAGATGCAGGACCTGATGGTGGTGTCGCCCGATGTCGGCGGCGTGGCCCGCGCGCGCGAGTTGGCCAAGCGGATCAACGCCCCCCTGGCCATCGTCGACAAGCGCCGCGAAAAGGCGGGCGAGATTGCCGGGATGACGGTGATCGGCGACGTGAAAGGCTACAAGTGCATCATCGTCGATGACATCTGCGACACGGCCGGCACGCTGTGCAAGGCCGCCGAAACGCTGATGGAGGCCGGGGCGACCGAGGTTCACAGCTATATCACGCATGGTGTGCTGTCCGGCCCGGCGGTCGAACGCGTGCAGAATTCCGTGATGAAGTCGCTGGTGATCACCGACAGCATCGAAGCCACCGACAAGGTCAAGGCGGCGACCAATATCCGCATCGTCCCAACCGCCCCCATGTTCGCCCAGGCGATCCTGAACATCTGGGGCGGCATGTCGGTGTCGTCGCTGTTTGAAACGGACACGCTGGTCCCGATCTATGAAGGCCTGTATCAGCGCAGTTAAGCTTCCTGAATTCGGTCAAATTCGGCCCATTTTAGGCCGCAATCCCAAGCCATCAGGCTAATTGTATCTTGGGAGGCGGTCTATGCAGGCTGTGCTGACGACGTCCACGACAGACATTGGCAAGGTTCTTCGCAGCCACGCGCTGCTTGCTGGCATTGTCGGCGCCTATACCGTGGTCGCCTTCTGGATGTCCTATGCGGCGGAAGCCAGTTCCTTTGGCGACACGCTGGGCCTGCTGGTTATCCGGTTCCTGTCGCTTGTGCCGCAGATCATCTTTGTCGCGCTGGTCTGGCGGCTGTTGTCGCTGACCTATATCGAACGCTCTCCCGACCGGTTCGGTGACATCAAGCGCGAGATCACGGCTTTCCTGAAGGACCGCAATCGGCTGCTGAGCGGCGTGCTTGCGACGTTCCTCATGTCCTTGATGCTGGTGTCCTTCACCAAGCTGAAGAACCTGATCCCGGCGCTGCAGCCCTTTAGCTGGGACCTGTATTTTGTCGATCTGGACCGGCTTCTTCACTTTGGCAACCTGCCGCACGAGGTTCTGTCCGGTATCGTCGCCTCGCCCTATGCTGTCGGGTTCCTGACCGGGATCTACAACATCTGGTTGATCATGACCTACTTCGTCCTGGTCGTCGCCTGCTTCATTCGCCCAGACAACGCCAGCCGGATGCGGTATCTGGTGGCCTTCGTGCTGACCTGGGCCATTGGCGGCAACCTTCTGGCGACGATCTTTTCGTCCGCAGGCCCGGCCTATCTGCAGCGACTTGGCCTGTCCGATGTCTATGCACCCCTGATGCAACAATTGCAGACCCATGCCGCAACCGCCTCGCTGACGGTGATCGGAACGCAGGACCTGTTGTGGCACTGGCAAACCTCCACGCCGCGGCTTAACGCGATTTCGGCCTTTCCCAGCATGCATGTCGCATCGTCCACCCTGATGGCGATCTTTGCCTTCCAGTGGTCGCGGCTTGCGGGGATCGTGCTGACGATCTTTGCCGCCGGGATCATGATCGGGTCCTTTGTGCTGGGCTGGCACTATGCCGTCGACGGCTATGCGGGGGCCATGATCGCGCTGGGTTCCTGGGGGGTCGCGGGATACCTTCTGCGGCCGCGCACTACGGCAGCTTCGGTCGCCGCTCTTTGACGTCACCGGGCAAACGCTGCTCTGCAACAAGGCCAGACCTTCCATGACCCAAGACTTGCGCAGGATGCTTACCGTCAGGACGGACGAGGTGCGCAACATCCTGCACCGCCACGCCCTGCTTGGTGTCCTTGTCGTCGCCTATGGCTTGCTGGCGTTCTCGGTGACGACCTATTTCGAGTTCAAGATCTCGGGC
>JAKQLM010000095.1 GCA_029567145.1 Pseudomonadota bacterium | reverse complement strand
TCCGGCACCACCCCGCAATTCCGGCGGCTGCTCTAACACGCCACCCTTGTCGACGGGCCAGACCGGATGCGGCACCGGGTCCTTGGCGCGGAACAGGTACTGGCGGAAAATCTCGACATAGCTGCGGTAAAGATAGTTGTCGTTGCGGCGCAGGTAATGCTCGCGATTGCCGAAGTAGAGCGCAGGCAGTTTGTACCAGGCGACGCCGGGGTGCATGTGGTGGACGACGTGGAAGTTGTTGTTCAGAAACAACAAGGACAGCGGCCCCCGGCTTTCGATCACCACGGTCCGCGCCCGTGCCGCCTCATGCGCACGGTGTTCAAGATAGGTGCGGATTTTCAGAAGGCTCCAGCCAAGATAGGCGGCCAGAAGATAGGCCCAGACCGGCATCGCGCCGACCATGAGCAGCCACGCCAGCACCAGTGCCACGCCCGGCAGGTGCAGGCCCCAGGCCAGAAAGACGCGCCGGTCACCCCGACGCATCGCGACCACGTCGCCCTTGACCAGCGCCCAGGTCGAGATCGCAGGCCCGATCAGCATCCGCCCGAAGAGCGTATTGTTGAACCGCAGGGCCAGTTTCAGCCAGCCGGGCAACCGCGCCCAGACCGCCGGGTCCAGATAGTTCGATTCCGGGTCATCATAGGGATCGGTCAGCGCCGGGTCGAAATGGTGCTGCAGGTGCAGGTCCTTGAACCGCAGATAGGGCACAAAGATCGTCAGGCCGGGAAACACCAGCGCCTCGGACATTAGCTGGTTACGGAACGGGTGGCCGTGCAGGACCTCGTGCGTCAGGGATGAGAACTGCCCGACGGCCAGAGCGGCGGCCAGAATGGCAAGCAGAGGAGAGAAGGCCCAAAGCGTGGTGGTCGCTGCGGCCCAGAGGGCGTAAGTTGCGGTGAAGACGGCCAGAGTGGGCCATTCGACGGCGCGGGGGGAACTTTGCAAGGCAGTCTCGGTTTCTTGTAACTTCTGCGTGACGTTAGCAAAAGCTGTGCCGGTGCGGAATTCGGGATATTGTAAACTGAACCTCGCAGTTGTTCTGCAAAATGGACAGATGATGGAAAAAATCGACAAACGCGACCGCGCGCCCGTGTTCCGCGCCCGCCTGGCCGAGGCGATGGCCAGCCGCAAGGTCACGCAGGCCGACCTGGCGCGGCTGACCGGGGTGGACCGCTCGACCATCTCGGCGCTGTTGCAGGCGGGCACGCGGATGCCGAACGCCCAGCTTGCGGCCGACTGCGCGCGGGGGCTGGGGATCAGCGCCGACTGGCTTTTGGGCCTGTCGGGGCGGCCCGAACCCATCGCCGATCTGTTGGCCGCGTCGCTGTCGCTGACCGAAGCGCCGCGCGCGTTGATCGACGAACGCATCTTCGCCTGGCATCAGGAAGCGGCGGGCTACAAGATACGGCATGTCCCGGCGACGCTGCCCGACATGCTGAAGACCCGCGCGGTGGTCCAGTGGGAATACGAGCCGCAACTGGGCCGCACGGCGGAACAGGCGATCGGCGCGTTCGAGGACCGGCTGAAATGGATGCGCGGCGCGGGGTCGGACTATGAAATCGCCCTGCCGATACACGAGTTGACCGCCTTTGCCACCGGGAGCGGTTACTACGAAGGCCTTGCCCCCGACATCCGCCTGCAGCAGTTGCAGCACCTGACCCGGCTGTGCGAGCAGCTTTACCCGTCGCTGCGGCTGTGCCTGTTCGATGCGCGCAAGCTGTTTTCCGCGCCGATCACGGTCTTTGGCCCGCTTCTGGCGGTGATCTACATGGGGCGGCACTATCTGGCGTTCCGCGATTCAGCCCGGGTCGAGACGATCACCCAGCATTTCGACCTGTTGGTCCGTGAGGCCGAGGTCGGCGCGCGCGACATGGCGGCGCATCTGCAGGGCTTGTGCGACCGGGTGGTCTAAAACGGGCGCAAGGCGGCGGTGGTATAGCCGTTGAAGTCGAACACCTCGCTTGCGGCGGCCAGGCGGTCGGGCGGCAAGGCACTGCGGTCCAGGATGAACCCGAACCGGCCCGAGGGCGTGCCGATGGCCAGGGTCCGGTAGCCGCTGTCAACCCAGAGGATCCACCAGTCCTGCCCGTCCTCCAGCGTTAGCCGCCCCGGACCGGCGGGGCGGGCGGTCGCGTCGACTTTTTGCGCGGCCCCGTTCAGGCAAAGCGTGCCGGTCACGGCAAGGGCGTCACCTGCAGGCGCAAAGGACAAGGCCCCATCCGCACAGCCGCCGGGTTTGGCCGAAAAGCCCGCGACCTGTTGCCAGTCGCCGGTGATCTGGCCGGGGGCAAAGGCGGCGGCGGACCAGATCGGCGCGTCCGGCTGGCGAAAGCCCGCGACGGGTGTCGGTCCCGGCGCGCAGGCTGTAAGTCCCAGCGCGGCGGCCAGGATCACTCGATGCACAAAGTCACCCGCGCGCCGTTGTCCTGCAGGATTTCATTGCAGCCGATCAAGGGCTTGAACGGGGAGCAGGTCCCCGACCGCGCCAGGCAGACGCCTTCGCACTGGCTTTCACGGGTGCATTGCTTGTTGGCGTCGCGCGTCTCGTAGACGCAGATGCGGAAGTCGCCCTTGCCGGCCTTGGCCCATTTGCCGCCCTTCTTTTCGCAGGCGCGCTGCTGGTCGGACTTTTCCACCTCGGGGACCGGATCGCCCAGGTCGGGCTGCGGCGCGGGCTCGGCGAGTTCGACCGGCGCGGGGTCGACCGCGGGCACCGGATCGGGGGCACCGGCCTGGACCGGCGCGGTGGTCTCGGCGACCGGCGGCGGGGTGTCGGCTGCGGCGGGCAAGGGGGTGTCGTCCAGCGCGGTGACCTCGATCGCCTCGCCGGTGATGGCGTTGGGGGTGACGTCATCTGGCAGGGCACCTTGCCCGGAGCCGGTCAGTTGGCAGCCGGACAGAAGGCCGATCAGGCCGAGAGCAGCAAGAAGCGGGGCAAAACGCGGCATCGGCATCTCCGAAGTCGTGCCAGAAGTGCCCTGAACCGGGTCGCGCCGCAAGTGGGGTCAGTAGGGCGCGGGGTAGCTGCGGTGGGTTTCCGCTAAGTCGGCAAGGACGTCGGGCGCCAGAACCAGCCCCGCCGCCCCGATGTTGGTGCGCAACTGGCCCAGTGTGGTGGCCCCGATGATCGGGATCGTACGGAAGGGCCGGCTGCGGCAGAAGGCGATGGCCATCTGGCAGGGGTCAAGCCCGTGCCGCGCCGCCACGCCCAGATAGGCGGCCACGGCGGGAAAGACCTGCGGCGTGACGCGGCCCGACAGATCGGGGTTCAGGCTGCGGCGCGAGCCGTCGGGGATCACGTCGCCCGCGTATTTCCCCGACAGGAGGCCCGTCGCCAGTGGCGAGAAGGCAAGAAGCGGCATGTCCTCGATCAGGCTCAGTTCCGCCCAGTCGGTGTCGAACTGACGGCAGAGCAGGCTGTATTCGTTCTGCACCGTGGCCATGCGCGGCAGGCCCAGGCTGTCGGCCAGATGCAGCCAGCGGGCCGCGCCCCAGACGCTTTCGTTCGACAGGCCGATGGCGCGGATCTTGCCCTCGGTCACCAGGGCCTGCGCGGTGGTCAGGATATCGGTCATCTGCGCGGTTTCCACCGCCTTGTCGGTGCCGGTCGGCGCGTAGCGCCACATCTGGCGGAAGTGATAGCTGCCCCGGTTCGGCCAGTGCAGCTGGTAAAGGTCGATGTAGTCGGTCTGCAGCCGCTTGAGGCTTGCGTCCACCGCTGCGCGCATCGTGGCCCCGGTGATCGGCTGGCCGGGGCGGATGATCTGCCCCTTGCCCGCCACCTTGGTCGCGATGACCAGCCGGTCGCGGCCGCCACGGGATGCCAGCCAGGTGCCGATGATTTCCTCCGTCCGGCCCACGGTTTCGGCGCGGACCGGGTTCACGGGATACATCTCGGCGGTGTCCCAGAAGGTCACGCCATGCTCCAGCGCCATGTCGGCCTGGGCATGGCCCTCGGCTTCGGTGTTCTGGGTGCCCCAGGTCATCGTGCCAAGGCACAGTTCGGACACGGTCAGGCCGGTCTTGCCAAGAGTCAGGGTCTGCATGCGGTCTCCGCCTGGGGTGAAGCGCGAAGCTAGGGCGGAATGGCGGCGGGGCAAAGGGGTGGATTGAGAACATTGCAGGAACACTATAGGTTTTGGCGATGAGTCTGCCGATCCACACCCAGGCCGCGCCCCGGCCGCAGGACCTGCATCCGCTGGTGGGGGGCCTGACCCTGCGGCGGGGCCGGGTGCATGAGGCCTGTGGACCGTCCCGGGTGATGCTGGCGGCGCTGGTGATGGCCAAGGCCCGGGGCCCGGTGGTCTGGGTCCGGCCCGGCTGGGTCCCCGACCGGCTGAACGCGGCGGGGCTGCAGGCCCTGGCCAACCCGGCGCGGCTGATCCTGGCAGAGGCGGCGCGGGACGAGGGGCTGTTGTGGGCGATGGAAGAGGCGCTGCGGTCCGGGGCGGCCCCCCTGGTGGTGGCCGAGCTTCTGGCCCCGCCGGGCCTGACCCCGATCCGCCGGTTGCAGCTTGCCGCAGAAGCCGGGGCCGAGGCCGCGCATCGCGACGGCGGGACCGCGCCCCTGGGGCTGGTACTGTTGCCGGGCGCGGGCGGGGCGGCGGGGGTGGAAAGCCGCTGGCATCTGGCCCCCGCCCCCAGCCGGTCGCTGCTGTGGTCGGACGAGGAATGCTGGACCCTGACCCGCCAGCGCGCCCGGCTGGCCCCGCCCGCCGCCTGGTCCCTGCACCGCCGCGCCGGGCAGGAGGGGCTGGAGCCGCTGACGCAGGGCGGCCAGACCAACACGGATGCGTGACTTTGCGGCCCGCCGACCGCCTGTTACCCTTGCGTCAACCGGGGGGGGCTGACCATGCGCGCCACAACTGTCCTTGCCGTCATCCTTGGTCTTCTTGGCCCCGCCGCCCAAGCCGCGACGGTGGACTATGTGCTGGACCCTGCCGCCTCGACCGTGGCGTTCGAGACCGATTTCGGCCCCGACCTGATCACCGGCAGCATCCCCCTGACGCTGGCAGACCTCTCGCTTGACTTCGACAACGTCAAGAACTGCACGATGGACGTCGAGCTGGACGTGACCGGCGCGCAAGCCAGCTTTCCCTTTGCCGCGCAGGCGTTGAAGGGGCCAAAGGTGCTGGACGCCAGGGCGCATCCGCGGATGGTCTTTCACAGCACCTCGGTCACGCGCGCGGGCGCTGAGGCGGATGTGACGGGCGACCTGACGATCCGGGGGGTGACCCAGCCCGTGACCCTGCGGGCCGAGCTTTACCGCACCAAGGGCAGCGCTGCGGGCGACAACAGCCACCTGACCGTGCGCCTGACCGGGCGGGTCGCCCGCAGCGCCTTTGGGGCGACCGGCTGGTCCGACATGGTGGGCGACGAGGTGCGGATCATCATCACCGCCCGGATCGACGCAAAGGGCTGACCGATGCTGCGCAACGGCCCCGGCGAGTTCGGTCTGGTCACGCGGGTGCTGCATTGGGGCACGATGCTTCTGGTGATCGGCCAACTGGCGCTTGGAAACCGGATCGAGGATATGGCCCCGGGGCTGGCGAACCTGTGGCTGTATTCGCTGCACAAGACGTTGGGCTTTGCGGTGCTGACGCTGGTCCTGCTGCGCATCCTGTGGCATCTCTATAGCCCCCCGCCGCATCCGATGGGCCCGAAAGGCGCGGCATACTGGGCCGCCCGGACCGTGCATTGGGCATTTTACCTGCTGTTGATCGCGGTTCCCCTGTCTGGCTGGGCCGGAAGCTCCGCCACCGGTATCGACGTGATGACCGCCGACCGCTGGACCGTCCCGCCGCTGGTCGAGGCGTCCGAGACCGGTGAGACGTTCTGGTTCGGCGTCCACGGCATTCTGACGAAACTCCTCTTCGGCCTGATCGTCCTGCACATGCTGGCCGCGCTGAAGCGGGAAAAGGTGGTCAGGGAAACGCGCAAAGGCGTGTTCCGCTGCCCTTTCGCGGGCATGATGATAGAGTTCCCGCACCTGGCCACGCTGCCCCGCGACATGCACCGCAGGATGGACGAACTGGAGGACCGCCTGGAGCGTTCCGGCCGGCCCGTCTGGCTGCGCAGCGGGATAATCCGGGCCGACGCGGGCGCTTTCCGGGATTTCCTGCCCGTGATGGGGCTCAACATCTCCACGGCGCAGACCTACGCCGTCACGGAGAAAAGCGCCGACTCCGCCCTCTTCTTCATAGGCGGGCGGGTCACCAAAATAAGGGATTTCTGAAGGCGTGTCTCACCGTGGCGGCCGTCTGACCACCGCCGGCTCCTCCGCCGGCTTCC
>JAKQLM010000090.1 GCA_029567145.1 Pseudomonadota bacterium | reverse complement strand
CAACCAGGGGGCCGACGCCACGGCCCTTGTCACCGACACGCGGCGCACATCGGATGGCGAAGGCGGCACCGACTATACCGTCCGCTACCGCTTCACCGTGAATGGGCAAACCATTCAGGACCGGCAGGACGTCAGTTTCCTGTTCTTCCAGTCGGTCAGTGAAGGCGAGGAAATCCCCGTCCGCTACTGGACCGGCGATCCGTCGGTGTCCGAAATCGAACGCGGCGATGCGGCAAGCACTGGCCTGATCGGCAAGATCGGGACCGCGATTTCCGGCATCCTCACCCTGATCTTCGCCCGTCTTGCATGGACCCGCGCCGCGCATGCGACATGGATGGCCCGCCACGGCCTGCGCCGTCAGGTCACTGTGCTGTCGCACCAGATGACCAACGTCGAAATCAACGAGGTCCGCCAGTGGAAAGCCACCTGGCGCGAGGCGGACGGGCGCGACGGCGCAACACGAATGGCAAGCGCCGACAAGCTGCCCCCCGAAGGCAGCCAGATCACGATCCTGGTCGATCCCGACCACCGCAGCGACAGCCTCTGGGAGGGCGACCTTCTCGCCTGACCCCGATGCCGTCCGCACGGTTAACCGCTTTTCAGCCCGTTCCGCGCAGCCTTTCCGCCTGTCTCAACCCCGGAAAGGCCCCCCATGACCCAACCCTTCTTCGCGCTTTCGCTTGGTTTCGGCGGCCTGATCCTGGCCACGCAGATCGCCCATTCCGCCCCGCAATGCGACACCCGTGACCGGGTGACAGCACTTCTGGCCGACACGTACGGCGAAACCCGGCGCAGCATCGGCCTTGCCGGAGACGGCGCGGTGATTGAGCTTTATGCCGCCGACGCGACCGGCACCTGGACGATCACCGTCACCCTGCCGGATGGCCAGATGTGCCTGATGGCCTCGGGCGCGGGGTATGAGCCGGTGACCGAAGAGCTTCCGGCAAAGGGCCAGAAGGTCTGACGCCCACCGGATCGCAGCGCTTGCAGGCCCGGAACCCGGCCTGCAGGCACTCTCCCACCGACGCCCGGAACACGCAATTCTCGCGCTTTGGCTTGCGCGCCGGACAGGTCAGGCGGCAAAAGATCCCGGTCGATGTCACGCAGACCCAGGCCAGCCCGTCAAACCGGTCGTCGCGGGCCAGAAGGGCGGCGTAAAGAGTATCGGCATCCGGCAGCATCGACGGTCTCCTGTGGCATGTCCTGACGCGCCACGTGGTGGGCAAAGGCCTTGGTGCGAAAGGCCTGCGCAAAGCCTGACACAATCTGCGCGCCAGATCACCCAGGACCCCGGCGAATCCGCAGGTTCCGGGTCAGACCAGCCCGCGCGCCCCGTCCCAGATCAGCTTGACCGAGATCAGCGCCAGCGCCCAGACCACCAGCCGGAAGAACAGCTTTTCCGGCATCATCTGCACCAGCCGCACTCCGACAAAGACCGCGATCACCGACGGCAGCGCCAGGATGGCCGCGACCTTCAGGTTGCCCAGGTTCAGCTGCCCCAGCGCATAGTAAGGCACCAGTTTCACCGCGTTGATGATCGAAAAGGCAATCGTCGTCGTGCCCGCGAACACCGCTTTCGGCATCCCCAGGGGCAGCGTGTAGACCTGATAGGGCGGCGCGCCCGCATGGCTGACGAAACTGGTGAACCCCGCCAGCGCCCCCCAGAACAGACCCGGAGCGACTTCGGGTCGTCTCGGATCGGCCACGACGGGCTTGCGCAGCAGGATGTTCGCCGCAAAGGCCAGCCCGATCAGCCCGACCAGCAGCGTCACCGCCGCCTCGGGCACGACTCTTGCCGTGGCCCAGCCGATGCCGATCCCCACGATGGCCCCCGGCACCACGATGGCCAGCACCCGGCGGTCAAAGGCATGGCGATAGGCGTAAAGCCCAAAGATGTCGGACACGACATAGACCGGCAACAACAGCCCCGCCGCGACGACCGGGTTGATCACCAGCGCCAGCACCGGCACGCCCAGCATGCCGACCACCGGGACACCGCCCTTCGACATCCCCACCAGCGCCGCCGCAACGACCGCCGCCACCCAGAACCAGACCTCGATCATCGCGCCCTCCGCCAAGGTTACCGCTAACGCCGATTTCCAGCCGCCGAAAGCCCGGATTTTTCGCATACAATTGTATACCGAAACCCCGCCAAGGCTGGACAGACGCCGGTTTACGGGCTACCCCTCCCCCCGATTCACCCCAACAGGAGGCTCTCATGGCCAGACCCAAGATCGCCCTCATCGGCGCCGGTCAGATCGGCGGCACGCTTGCGCATCTGATCGCGCTCAAGGAACTGGGCGACGTCGTCCTGTTCGACATCGCCGAGGGCACGCCCCAGGGCAAGGCGCTGGACCTTGCGCAGTCCGGCCCGGTCGAAGGCTTTGACGCGACGCTGACCGGCACCAACTCCTACGCCGACCTTGCAGGCGCCGATGTCTGCATCGTGACCGCCGGTGTGCCCCGCAAACCGGGGATGAGCCGGGACGACCTGATCGGCATCAACCTCAAGGTGATGAAATCCGTGGGTGAGGGCATCAAGGCACATTGCCCGAACGCCTTTGTCATCTGCATCACCAACCCCTTGGACGCGATGGTCTGGGCGCTCCGCGAATTTTCGGGCCTGCCGCACAACAAGGTCGTTGGCATGGCCGGGGTGCTGGACTCGGCCCGCTTCCGCCATTTCCTGTCGGTCGAATTCAACGTCTCGATGAAGGACGTCACCGCCTTCGTCCTTGGCGGCCACGGCGACACGATGGTTCCGTCGGTCCGCTACTCCACCGTTGGCGGCATCCCGCTGCCCGACCTGGTGGCGATGGGCTGGACCACGCAGGAAAAACTGGACGCCATCGTCCAGCGCACCCGCGACGGCGGGGCGGAAATCGTCGGCCTTCTGAAGACCGGGTCGGCCTTCTACGCCCCCGCCGCGTCTGCCGTGGAAATGGCCGAGGCCTATCTCAAGGACCAGAAACGCCTGCTGCCCTGTGCCGCCCATGTCAAAGGCGCCTACGGGCTGACCGGCATCTATGTCGGCGTGCCGGTGATCATCGGTGCGGGCGGGGTCGAACGCGTGGTCGAAGTCAAGCTTGACGCCGCCGAAAAAGCCATGCTGGACAAGTCGATCGACGCGGTCAAAGGCCTTCTGGCCGCCTGCAAGGCCATCGATCCCAGCCTTGCCTGAGCCGCGCGACGGCTTTGTCTTCGCCTCGACGGGCGAGTCCTACACCGGACTCGCCCGGCGCAGCGCCCGGAACCTGCGGCAGGTCATGCCGCAGGCCCAGATCGACCTTTTCACCGATCAGCCGGTCACCGATCCGGTCTTCGACCGCATCCACCCGGTCACTCCCGGCTTTTTCCGCCCCAAGATGGAAGCGCTGGCCCGGTCGCGCTTTGAACGCACCGTCTATCTGGACAGCGATGTCATCGCACTGGACGACGTGTCGGACCTTTTCGCGCTGCTGGACCGGTTCGACTTTGCCGGTGTGCATATGGCCTATCGCAACAGCGGGCTGGCGGTCACCGACCCTTCGCTCCCCGACAGCTTTCCCCAGATCAACGGCGGTGTGCTTGCGGTCCGGCGCAGCCCGGCAACACAGCAGCTGGTGCAGGACTGGGGCGCGCAGGTCCGGGATTCTGGTGCCAGCTTTGACCAGCCCGCCCTGCGCAGGCTGTTGTGGGACAGCAACCTGCGACTGGCCGTCCTGCCGATGGAATACAACTTCAAGTGCATGACCTTCCTTGAAGTCCTGGACAGCCGTCACCCCGCCCCGCGCCTCATGCATTTCAGCGAGGTCAACGCGACCGAAAAATGGCGCGACGAAGGGGCGTTCACTCTGGACGAGCTGATCGGCGCGCGACGGGCCGATCATGTGCGCAAGCTGCAGGATGCCCGCCGACTGCCCGACAGCGATGCCGTCGTCGTCGCCCCCCTGTTCCGTCGGGTCTATGCCCTGGCGCATCCGCAATTCTACCTGCGCCGCTATGGCCGGGGGGCGCTGCGCCGCGTGCTGCGCCGTCTGTTCGGCCCCGGCACGCCGCCCCCCGCCCGCGACCCCGAGGCACAGTGACCTCGGGCGGCCTCCGCTCCTGCGGGTAAGGTGGGCGATATCGCCCACCCTACGCTTGCGCCGGAACCGACCCCGGATCGTCAGCCTCTGCGGACCTAATCCCCTTGCCCCCGGCCCCCGAATCCGGCATTCCATCGCATCCCATGACCCGGAGGCCCCCATGGACTATTCGAAATCCAGCAACCCCAAGGGCGCCCGCAGCACTCTGCGCGGCCCCGACCACAGCCAGAAGGGCGCGCCCAAGTCGGTGACCCCCCCGCGTGAGACCAAGGAACAGCTGCTCGCCCGGATGAAGGCCGCCGCAAAGGCCGCGTCCCCCAAGGACAGCGACAGCTGAAACCGCTCGCCTCGCCCTACCTCGCCCCCGGCTTTTACGCCCAGGCGATTGCCAAGGGCCGCCACCGCGCCATCGTCGGTGGCCGCTGGGAAGAAACCGCCCGGCTGCAGATGGCCGCGCTGGCGCAGCAGGGCCTGACGCCCGATGACCATCTTCTTGACATCGGCTGCGGCGCGCTGCGGCTGGGGCATCTGGCCGTGCCGTTCCTGCGGCCCGGCCACTACTGGGGCACCGATGCCTCACGCGAGCTGATGCTGCACGCCCGCACGGCCGAGCTTGCCGATCCCGACCGCCTGCCGCCCGATCATCTGGTCGGGGACGAGGACTTCACCTTTCCCGGCGTGCCAGG
>JAKQLM010000087.1 GCA_029567145.1 Pseudomonadota bacterium | reverse complement strand
TGGTGCGGCCCACGGTCTGGCGGCCCTGACCGATGGCGTAATCCTCGTAATAGGTAGGCTGTTCAAGCATCGGGCGACTTTCTGATCGGATGCGCGGGCGCGGCAGAGGATTCATAGGCCGCCTCGACCAGCGCCATGGTGTGCCAGGCATCCTCGGCGCTGCCCTGAAGGGTCGCATCCTCGCCCACGGCGAAGCGCATGAGTTGGGTGAGGCGGCCAAGGAAAGCCTCGATGAACCAGTTGCCTTGCAGCGGCACCTGTTCCCAGTCCGCGCCGGGGTTCAGCCACAACTCGTCGGGTTCGCCCTTGGGGTACTCGAGGTTCACGCCCAGCTTGACATAGGCCGCCCCTTTGGTGCCGCAGATGCGGAACTCGCAGGCCTGGAATTTGCGGCCAAAGCTGTGGTTGTGGTTGATCGACAGCGCGCAACGGACCTGGGGGCCGTAGTCGAGGATCATCGCGCTGCGCGTGTTCGACACGGTCGAGGATGGATGGCCCATCGTCTTGGCATGGACACCCAAAGGGTTTCCCAGAAGGTCGCGGATCATGTCGAGGTAGTGGATGGAGTGCAGCAGAATCTCCACCCGCGGCAGGTTGGCCAGGAAGGCCCAGAGATGCCAGGGCGTGTTCACCGCCAAAAGCCCGTCGATGTCCACCACCTGCCCAAGCTGGCCTTTGGCGATGGCGTCTTTCAGCGCCAGCAGCGCTGGGGCAAAGCGCAGCTGGAAATTGACGGCGGCCTTCAGGCCCTTCTTGCGACAGATGCGGATGATCCGGTCGGCCTCGGCCAGGTCCGATCCCATCGGTTTCTGCAGGATGCAGACGGCCTCATCGGGCAAGACCTCCAAGAGACCGGGGTGCGCGGCCGGCGGGGTGGCGAGATCGTAAACGGCACCAAGGCCCAGCGCGGTCGCCTCCTCCATGCTGGCAAAGGCGCGCGTGCCATGCTTCGCGGCGACCACCTGCGCCTTGGCCTGATCGGGGTCGTAGATCCCAGCAACCGTGAACCCCAGCCGGGCATAGGCGGGCAGGTGGGCATCGGTGACGATCGACCCCGCCCCGAAGATCACGATGGGCAGGCTGGTCTTTGGCAGGGGGACCGATTGCGAAAGGTCAGTCGACATGGAAGATTTCCGTCATGGCGGCCCACCATTCGCCATCCTTCCGGGTCTCCAGCGGGCGTTGCAGCGGCATGTTGATCGCCCACCAACGCTGGGTTTCCGGATCGGCGGCCATCTTCGCCATGTCTGCGGCAAAGTCGGTGCCGTGATATTCGAAATACGAGAACATCAGGTTCTCGGGTTCCTTGAGGAAGATCGAGTAGTTGCGGATGTTGCAGTCCGCGATCTTGGCCAGCACGTCAGGCCAGACGGCGGCGTGCAGGGCCTTGTATTCGGCTTTGCCTTCCTCGCTTAACCCGATGATGGAACCGTAGCGTTTCATGGCGTCACCTCGAACCGGCTGCCTTCGGACATGCGCGCCTTCAGGGCGTCTTCATCCCAGTCGATCCCGATCCCCGGCGCGGTGGGGGCCAGCGCAAAGCCGCCATCCCGCGCCATCGGGGCGGCGATGTCGTCCAGCTGCGGGATATATTCAAGCCAGGGCGCGT
>JAKQLM010000081.1 GCA_029567145.1 Pseudomonadota bacterium | reverse complement strand
GACCTGCACGGGTTGCCGAAGGCGCGCTATGACGTGGCGGCCCTGACGGCGGCGCTTGGCGCGGCGGTGACCGAAGGCGACCGGGGCCGGGTCGAGGTGGAAATGACCCGCGCCTACCTGGCCTGGGCGCATGATCTGTCGTCGGGCGCGCTGACGCCCAAGGACGTGGATGGCGGCATCCTGCGTGACATCACCCGCCCAGATCCGCAGGCGTCGCTGCGCGCCCTGGTGGCCGATCCGCAGGCGGCGCTGGACGGGCTGATGCCGACATCAGCCGTCTATGTTCAACTGATGAAGGCGAAGCTGGACCTAGAGGCGCAGGTCGCAACCGGCGGCTGGGGTGAGCCTTTGGCGATGGTGACGCTGGCGCCGGGCGATACGGGGCCCGATGTGGTCGCCTTGCGCGACCGGCTGGTGCGGATGGGGTATCTGTCTGCGACCGCTACGGCGAGTTACGACCGGGCGCTGCAGGCGGCGGTGCAGGGGTTTCAGCTGAACCACGGGCTGACGGCTGACGGCTCGCTGGGTGAAGGCACGATCCTGGAGATCAACAAGACTCCGGAGGACCGGCTGAAATCGGTCATCGTCGCGCTGGAGCGGGAACGCTGGATGGACATCGACCGGTCCGTCAAGCACGTCTGGGTCAACCTGCCCGACTTCAAGGCGCGCATCATCGACGGCGGAAGGGTGATCTTTGAAACCCGGGTGGTGATCGGCAAGGACGTGCCCGATCAGCGCAGCCCGGAGTTTTCCGACGAGATGGAGCATATGGTCATCAACCCGTCTTGGGGGGTGCCGCGGTCCATCGTCGTCAAGGAATACCTGCCGCTTCTGCGCCAGAACCCCAACGCCGTGGGCCATCTGCAGATCATCGACGGGCGGGGCCGGGTCGTGCCGCGCGGGTCGGTCGATTTCTCGGGCAGCTTTCCCTATGGCATGCGTCAGCCGCCCTCGGACGGCAACGCTCTGGGGAAGGTGAAGTTCATGTTCCCGAACCCCTACAACATCTATCTGCATGATACGCCGTCGAAATCCCTGTTCGACAAGGAAGTGCGCGCCTACAGCCATGGCTGCATCCGGGTGGCGGACCCCTTTGACCTTGCGCATGAGCTGTTGTCCTGGCAATCCGATGACGCCGAGGCCGAATTCGAGGCGGCACTGGACACCGGGCGCGAGACCACGGTCAAGCTGTTGAAAACGCTGCCGGTGCATCTGGTCTATTTCACCGCCTATCCGGACACCAAGGGTCGGATGACCTATCGGCGCGACGTCTATGGGCGCGATGCGGCGATCTTCAACGCGCTGTCGGTGGCTGGGGTGGAAAGCCCGGGCGTTCAGGGCTAGGATTCGGCCAGTTCAGCCGGAGTGAGCATGGCCCATACCATCCGCGACATAGCCCACGCCCTGGGGGCCGAGGCAGAGGGCGATCTTGACCTTGCCGTGACCGGCGCGTCCGAACCGCAGGCGGCGGGGCCGGACCAGTTGGCCCTGGCGATGGACCCGCGCTACGGCGACGGGATTGCCAAGGGGCGGGCGCGTGCGGCGGTGGTCTGGCCGGGGGCCGACTGGCGGGCGATGGGTCTGAAGGCGGCGATCTTTGCCCCGCGCGGACGGCTGGCGATGGCTGGCCTCACGCGGCTGATGGACCCGGGGCCGGACATCGCGCCGGGCATGCATCCGATGGCGATCGTGCATCCGTCGGCGCAGGTCGGGGCGGGCGCGGCGATTGGCCCGTTCGTCGTGATCGGGGCGGGGGTCGTGCTGGGTGCGGGCGCGCGGATTGCAAGCCATGTCTCCATCGCCGAAGGGGCACGGATCGGGGCGGACGCGCTGATCCTGCAAGGCGCGCGGATCGGCGCGCGGGTGACCATCGGCGACCGTTTCATCTGCCAGCCCGGCGCGGTGATCGGGGCGGACGGGTTTTCCTTTGTCACGCCGGAAAAGTCCGGGGTGGAGGAGATCCGCGAAACGCTGGGCTCACGCGCCGAGATCAAGGATCAAACCTGGACGCGGATCCATTCGCTTGGCGCCGTAACCATCGGAGATGATGTGGAAATCGGCGCGAACGTCTGCATTGACCGGGGCACGATCCGCGACACCCTGGTCGGATCGGGGACCAAGTTGGATAACCTGGTCCACATTGGCCACAACGTGCAGATCGGGCGTGATTGCCTTTTGTGCGGGCAGGTCGGGATTGCCGGGTCCGCCCGGATCGGCGACCGGGTGGTGATGGGCGGGCAATGCGGGGTCAACGACAACATCTTTGTCGGCGATGACGTGATAGCCGGCGGGGCGACCAAGATTTTCACCAACGCGCCTGCTGGCCGGGTGCTGCTGGGCTATCCGGCGGTGAAGATGGAAACCCATGTCGAGATGCAGAAGGCGCTGCGCCGGTTGCCGCGCCTGGCCGCCCGGGTGGCGGCGCTGGAAAAGGGCGTCCCGCCCGAGGCCGAATAGGCGATGACCGACCGGGCCGAAATCGAGGCGGCGGTGATCGCGATCCTGGCGCGGCAGCTGCTGTTGCTGCCGCAGGATATTGCGCCCGAGGCCGGGATTGACGCGCTGGGGTTGGATTCGCTGGGCAAGGTCGAGGCGATCTTTGCGCTGGAGGAACGGTTCGACATCAGCGTGCCCTTCAACGCGAACGAACCCGACCGGCCAGAGTTCGACTTTCAGACGGTCTCCAGCATCGTCGCGGGCGTCGAGCGGCTGATCTCGCAGTCGCGGGCATGAGGCGGGTTGTCGTCACCGGCCTTGGCACGGTGAACGCGCTTGCGCCGGATGTGCCGGGGACCTTTGCCGCCCTGCGTGAGGGGCGTTGCGGGATCGGCGCGTTGACGTTTCGCGACGCCGACCGGCTGACGATCCGGATCGGGGCCGAGGTGCGGGACTGGGATGGCGCTGCGCGCTTTTCCCGACAAGAGCTGGCGCTGTACGACCCCGTGACGCAATACGCGATGATTGCCGGGGTCGAGGCTTTGGCGATGGCGGGGCTGACCGGCCCGCTTGGCCCCCGCGCCGGGGTGATCCTGGGCACGGCAGCGGGAGGCATCCAGACCTGGGAGGACAGCTATCGCGCGGTCTTTGCCGAGGGGCGCAGCCGCGTGCCGCCCTTGGTGGTGCCGCGCCTGATGCACAATGCCGCCGCCTCGCATCTGTCGTTGCGGCTTGGCGCGCAGGGGCCTGTCCTGTCGGTGTCATCGGCCTGCGCCAGCGCCAATCATGCGCTGGGGCTGGCCATGCAGCAGATCCGGGCCGGGGCGGCGGATATCATGCTGGCGGGCGGGTCCGAGGCGATGCTGTGCCTTGGCGGCGTGAAGGCGTGGGAGGGGTTGCGCGTGCTGGCGCCGGATGCGTGCCGCCCGTTCAGCCTGGGACGCCGGGGCATGGTGATCGGCGACGGCGCAGGGGTCCTGGTGCTGGAGGCCGAGGATCACGCCCGGGCGCGAGGGGCGGTGGTGCTGGGCAGGCTGGCGGGGTTCGGGATGTGTGCGGACGCCGGGGACATTGTCGCCCCCGATCCGGGCGGGGCCGCGCGGGCGATGCGGCTGGCGCTGGCGGATGCGGGGCTGTCAGCGGTGGATGTGGGGTATGTGAACGCGCATGGCACCGGGACTCTGGCGAATGACCGGTCGGAAACCCGGGCAATCCGGGACGTCTTCGGCCCCAACCCGCCACCGGTGTCATCCACAAAGGCGATGCACGGCCATGCCATCGGCGCGACGGGCGCGCTGGAGGCGATCGCCTGTCTTTTCGCGCTGCGCGAGGGCGTGTTGCCCCCGACCATCGGCTATCAGACCCCGGATCCGGAGTGCGCGCTGGATGTGGTGCCGAACGTGGCGCGGGCGGCCAGGGTTCAGGCGGTCTTGAGCAATGCCTTTGCCTTTGGTGGGCTGAACGCGGTGCTGGCCTTCACCGTTTGAAACGCAAAAGGCCGGCCCTTGCGGACCGGCCCCTTGGGTATCGCGGACTGACGGATCAGGGGTTGGCAGCCGGTTCGGCAGGCGCTTCGCCCTCGGCAGGCGCCGTGTCGCCCGCGGCGATGGCTGCCGCATCGGCCTTTTCGTTCGCCGCGTTCACCGCGTCGAGGCCAGCGGTAAAGCCCTTGAGCGACAGCGACAGTTCGACCTTCGCATCGGGGGCCACAAAGGGAACGATGGTGATCATCGCATTCGCGCCCTTCTTCATCTGGGCGATCTCTTCGGCGGTAAAGCCAAGGCGGGCGATGCAGCCGATCTGGGTGCAGAAGGTGAAAGGATAGGCCTTCGGCTTGTCCGCGTCGATCTGCAGCATCATGCCGGACGTCAGCAGCGTCTCAAGCGGAGCGATGAAGGTCGCCCCGGCGACGGCTGGGCCTTCGGTTCCGGCGGGCAGGCCGAACATGGTGAACTCGGCAACCGAATTGCCGTCCTTGTCCTTGAGAAGCATGTACAGCTGGCACGGGTCGATGCCGCTTTCGGTGCGGACGCAGCGCTGCTCCCACGCCTCGAAGCTGGCTGCGACATAGCTGCTGCCAACACCGTCCCCGCCGACTTCCTGGCCCATCGACAGACCATCGGTGCTGGCCCCATCGGCGGGAACTGCTTCGGTCGGCGCGGCGGGGGCTTCGCCTTCGGCGGGAGCTTCGGTTTCCTGCGCGGCCAGGGGCGCGGTCATCAGCGCCAGGATCAGGGCAAGCGCGGTGCTTTTGGTCATTGCCATCTAGGACAGTCCTTTGGTCGGATTTCTGGCCGGTCTCTAGCATGGGGCCGCGGCCAAGTCAGGTGCGAAATCACCACCCGGCATGCTTCTGCCATGCGGGGTCCGGGCATGAAAAAGGGCCGGGAAAACCGGCCCTTTATCGGGTGATTATTGTTTGCTCCCTGTCGGACTGGCCGACTTCATGGCAACGGACGCTATTGCGGAACGCCGGGCAGGTCAACGGGATTCTGCATGGATAGCGCAAGGCGGCGGATCATAAAAAAACCGCGCCTTTTCAAGGGCGCGGCCAGTTCAACAGGGAGGAAGTCACCGTCAGCCCGGCCCAAGGGACGGGGCCGACAAGTTCAGTCTGGCACAAAGGGGTTAAGATTGTATGTTTGCAGGTCAGAGGGCGGGGCGACAGTGCGCTCCGGGGCGAGTGCGAGGCAAACGTGACAGATCAGACAGGCGTGGCAGACAGCATTTTCGTGGGCGGCGGCGGTGACGGCTATGGCCAGCCGCAGCGGCTTTTGCTGAAATACGGCAACCGGCACGGGCTGATCGCGGGGGCAACCGGGACCGGCAAGACGGTGACGCTGCAGATCCTGGCCGAGGGCTTTTCGGCCGCCGGGGTGCCGGTCTTCATGTCGGACGTGAAGGGTGACCTTGCGGGCATCGCTGCGCCAGGAAGCGCGGAGGGCAAGCTGCACGAGGCCTTTGTCAAGCGCAGCCAGACCATCGGGCATGACCTGCAGTACCGGGCGTTTCCGGTGATCTTCTGGGATCTCTTCGGCGAAAAGGGCCACCCGGTCCGCGCCACGGTCGAGGAGATGGGGCCGCTTTTGCTGTCGCGCCTGCTGGAGCTGTCCGAGCCGCAGGAAGGCGTGCTGAACGTCGCCTTCCGGCTGTCGGACGAGGAAGGGCTGGCGCTTCTGGACCTGAAGGATCTGCAGGCGCTGCTGACCTTCGTGGCCGAGAACGCCGACGAGATGTCGTCGCGCTATGGGTTGGTGTCCAAGGAATCGGTCGGGGCCATTCAGCGGCGGCTGCTGGTGCTGGAAAACGAAGGCGGCGCGGCGCTGTTCGGCGAACCTGCGCTGGACCTGGC
>JAKQLM010000080.1 GCA_029567145.1 Pseudomonadota bacterium | reverse complement strand
GCTGCACAAGACACGGCTCCTTGACTGGCAATCGCCCCGATCCTCTGGCACTCTTCCCCGACAACAGCGGAGTCATTGATGCGTCACCTGGTTTTCCCCCTGCTTCTTGCGGCCACCCCTGCACTTGCCGAAACGCCGCTGTCAGGGGCCGAATTCGACGCGGCCACCGTGAACACCACCATCACCTACGACTACGGCAACGGCCTTTTTGGCACCGAAGAATACCTGGAAGACCGCCGCGTCCGCTGGGCCTTTGACGGCGATCTGTGCATCTATGGCAGCTGGTATCAAAAGGGTGACGAGATCTGCTTTGCCTATGAAGACGACCCGACCCCGGCCTGCTGGCTGTATTTCCTGGAAAACGGCAAGATCCGCGGCCGCTACATGGGCGACGGCGGCGGCTGGGAGATCCTGGAATCTGCGCGCGACGGCGGCCCGCTGCCTTGCGCCGGCCCGGACGTGGGCGTCTGACGCCATGCGCCCTGCCCTGACCGGCCTTCTGGCGCAGGCCACCCTTGCGTCGGCCACCCTTGCACTGGCCTCTCTTGCACTGGCCTCCCCGGCCCTGGCCCAGACCCCGATGACGGTCGAAGAGTTCGAATCCGCCGTCACCGGCAAGACGATGGATTACATGGTGCGCGGCACGCAATACGGACGCGAAGTCTATCTGCCCGACCGCCGGGTCCGCTGGGCCTTCACCGCCCAGGAATGCCGGTCGGGCAGCTACTACGGCGACGGCCCGCACATCTGCTTTCTCTATGACGACGACCCGCAGCCGAAATGCTGGCTCATCTGGGCAGAGGGTGACGGGCTTGGCGCCAGCTACATCACAGACGATCCGGGGACCGAACCCCGGCAAGTGCTGGAAACCGATCAGCCGCTGGCCTGCGAAGGCCCGGATGTGGGGGTGTGACCCGATGACGCCGACCTTTCGCACCGCTCTTCTGGCCTTGCTGGCCGTCGCAGCCCCGGCGCGCGCCGAAACCCCGGTCACCGCCGCCGAATTCGAGGCGCATGTCACCGGCAACACCGTCACCTACCAGCAATACGGCGCGATTTTCGGGATCGAGGAATACCTGGACAACCGCAAGGTCCGCTGGAGCGTCGCGCCCAACGAATGCCAGTACGGAAGCTGGTATCCGCAAGACGACACCATCTGCTTTGTCTACGAATACGACCCGACGCCCGCCTGCTGGACCTTCTGGCTGCGCGACGGCGCTCTGGTGGCGCTGTCGCTGTCCGGCGTTCCGGGCGAAGAGCTGTACGAGACCGCGCGCGATCAGTCTCCGTTGCCCTGTCCCGGCCCGGATGTGGGGGTCTGACATGCGGGTGCTGACCCTCCTTCTGTGCCTTGCGACACCCGCCCTGGCCGAGCCCCCGATGACGGCGGCCGAGTTCGAGGCCTGGGCCGAAGGGCACACCCTGGACTACTATGTCGATGGCGCGCTCTGGGGCAGCGAACAGCATCTGCCGGGGCGCGAGACGCGGGATGCCGATGTCGACGGTCCCTGCCACGCCGGGCGCTGGTACCCCGAGGGCGACGCGATCTGCTTCACCTATGACGTCAGCCCCGGCCCGCATTGCTGGCGCTTTGTGCGCGACGGCGACACGGTGCAGGCCGAAATCCTGGGCGACGCCGATGCCACGCGCTATTCCGTGCGGCGGTCCGACGCGCCTCTGGCCTGCCCGGCCCCGGATGTGGGGGTCTAGGATGCGGCTTGCCGTCGCCCTGTGCCTTGCAGCACTTCCCGCCGCCGCCGAAACCCCGCTGTCTGCCGAGGCGTTCGATGCCCTGACCCTGGGCCGCACGATGACCTGGGCCGAATATGGCCAGGTCTACGGGGTCGAGCTTTACCTGCCGGGCCGCCGCGTGCGCTGGACCGTCCTTGGCGACGACTGCAAGGCCGGCCACTGGTACCCCGACGGTGACCGGATCTGCTTTCTGTACGAAGACGATCCGCTGCCCGACTGCTGGTGGATCACCGATACCGGCACTGGCCTGATGGCGCGGTACACCGACCCGCCCCGCGACGAACCTGTGCAGGTGCGGGAAACCAGCGAAGCGCTGGCCTGTTTCGGCCCGGAGATCGGCGCATGATGCGGACCCTGACCCTGCTTCTCGCGCTCCTGCCCCTGGCCGCCACGGCCGAGGAGGCCGCCGACCCGGCGCTTTCGGCCGACGCGTTCGAGTCCCTGGTCGAAGGCAGGACAATGGACACCCACGACAGCACGGGGCGCTACGGGGTGGAAACCTTCCTGCCCGGCCGCCGCGCGATCTGGCGGGATGCCGACCGCTGCCTGGAAGGCACCTGGCGCGCCGCCGGTCCGCTGATCTGCTTTGACTACCAGGGTGAGCCGACCAGCTATTGCTGGACCTACCACGACCGGGGCGGCTGGCTGATGGCCTGGGCGGACGGTGACCGGGGCACCGAACCGATCCTGCTTTATCCCTCGCGTGAGCTTGTCACCTGCGAAGGGTTCCTCGGCGTCTGACCGCTTTCGTCCCACAGGCGCGGCCAGCCGACCTCTCGCGCTCGAACCGATTGCTCTTTTCCAAATACTCCCGCCGGAGGCTCCGACACCGGCGACCGCCCTGCCGCCGGGCACACGGCCCCCGGCAGCGCCGTCCAAGGGGGCTCGATGCCCCCGAGGACGGCACCCCGTTTCAGAAACCGCACGACCGCGTCTAGAACAGGCTGCCCTGCCCGCTTTCGCCGTCGCTCTTGCCCTTGCGGGCGGGACGCGGCCCCAGGGCCAGGCGACCATCGGAAAATTCGATCTCCAAAGCCGTCGCCTTTTCTGCGCCCGCCTTCGTCGTCATCACTGCCCCGTCGCCCCGCACCACCGCAAAGCCGCGCTTCAGGGTCTCGGCATAGCCCATGGTGATCCGCGTCCGGTCCAGCGCCTCCAGCCGGTCAGCCAGCCGCGCCAGTCGCTGCCGGGGAGCGGCCTCCAGCCGGTCTGCCAGCCGCGCAAGATCGCGCCGCCCGTCCGACACCTTCCGCCCAGCATCGCCCAGCAGCCGCGCCAGCGCCGGGGACAACCGCGCGGCCAAGTCCGCCAGCCGCTCGGTTCTGCGTTCAATCCGCTGCCGGACCGCCCGGATCAGCCGATCCTCCCGCGCGGTCAGAAGATCGCGCTGCCGCAGCAAGCCCGCCCGCAGCGCCTGCGGCTGCAGCCGCCCCGCCAGCCGGTCAAAATCGCGGTGCTTTCGTGCAACCGCCAGCCCCAGCCCCGACCCCAATCGCAGGCCCGCCGCATCCAGCCGCTGCCGGGGCGTCGCGACCAGCGTCTCGACCCGTGGCAGGGCACGCGACAGGTCCCGCAGACGCTGCTGCCGCAAGACCACCCCCTGCCCGATCCCCCGAACAAGACGCGCCCCCAGCGCCTCCAGCGTGGCCAGCAGTTCCAGCCGCACCGGAACCGCCAGTTCGGCCGCCGCCGTGGGGGTCGGCGCGCGCAGGTCAGAGGCATAGTCGATCAGCGTCGTATCCGTCTCATGCCCGACGGCACTGATCAGCGGGATGTCCGACCCCGCCGCCGCCCGCACCACGATCTCTTCGTTGAACCCCCACAGGTCCTCCAGCGATCCGCCGCCCCGCGCCACGATCAGCACATCCGGCCGCGGGATCGCCCCGCCCGGCGCAATCGCGTTGAAGCCCCGGATCGCCGCCGCGACCTGGGCCGCGCAGTCCTGCCCCTGGACCGCAACCGGCCAGATCAGCACATGCCGGGGAAACCGGTCGCGCAAGCGGTGCAGGATGTCCCGGATCACCGCCCCACTCGGAGAGGTCACCACCCCGATGACCCTCGGCAAATAGGGAATAGGCTTCTTCCGCGCCGGATCGAACAGCCCTTCCGCCCCCAGCGCCGCCTTGCGCTTTTCCAGCATCGCCATCAGCGCGCCTGCCCCGGCAGGGGCCACGTCATCGACGATCAGCTGATACTTCGACTGGCCGGGAAAGGTGGTCATCCGCCCGGTGGCAACAACCTCCACCCCCTCTTCGGGGCGCACCTGCATCTTGGCGACCTGCCCCTTCCAGCTGATCGCGGCAATCACGCTGCGGTCATCCTTCAGGTCGAAGTACAGATGCCCCGAGGCCGGACGCGACACCCGCCCCACTTCGCCCCGGACCCGGACAAGGCCGAACTCGCCCTCGATCACCCGCTTCACCGCGCCCGAAAGCTCGGACACGGTGTATTCCGGCTGGTTGCCCTGCGGGGTCGGGGAGTCGTCAATCAGGTCCATCAGTCGCCCCCTCCATCGCTCGGACCGTCGCCGTTTCGTTCTGGTCTCATGTGGCTGCCATTGTCGTCTGAGCCCGGGTATCTGCGGTACTTCTTCGGGCTCAGGTAATGCCAGGCAATCAAACCAACCAGGACGGCCATGACGGTCAGAAAGACCAAATCTCCGTAACCCATCGCCGCTGCCCTTTTCGTGCCCCTGACAAAGCTTGCCCTCTGTCGCACCCGACCCTATGACGCCCGGAACGAAAGTCCAAGCGGGGCGCTGCCATGAACATCCTGATCCTCGGCTCCGGTGGCCGCGAACATGCGCTCGCCTGGGCGGTGAAGCAGAACCCCAAGACCGACCGGCTGATCGTGGCCCCCGGCAATGCGGGGATCGCGATGCTGGCCGAATGCGCCGACATCGACATCCTCGACGGCGCCACCGTGGTGACCTTCTGCGAGGAAAACGCCATCGATTTCGTCATCGTCGGCCCCGAAGCGCCGCTGGCCGCCGGGGTCGCCGATGCGTGCCGGG
>JAKQLM010000077.1 GCA_029567145.1 Pseudomonadota bacterium | reverse complement strand
GCGCGCCGATCAGGTCTTCGGTGCGGACAAGGGGCCAGCGGTCCTTGATCTCGTTCGGTTTCAGGAACACATGGTAGACCCCCGCGGTTTCGGCCACCGAGGAGTACAGCATGTATTCGTCCATGCGCTGCTGGTGTTGCGCCATCCGCAGGTTGCCGACGACGTAGAAGCCGGGGTTGAGGCCGGTTTCAGCCTCCAGCCCCTTGTAGAAATCGACGGAGTATTTGTGGATGTGGGTCGTCGCGTAGGACATGTTGAAGAGCGGGAGGAGACCGGCAGCGTGCCAGGTGGAACCTGCCGTCAGCTCGTCCCGTTCGACCAGCATGGTGTCCCAGCCCGCTTTCGCCAGGTGATAGGCGATCCCGGTGCCGACTGCGCCGCCGCCGACGACGAGGGCTTTGACATGGGTTTTCATGGAAGGGACTCCCGCATTAGGTTTGCCCCTATCTGCCAGAGCCGGGGGAATGCGGGCAAGTCCACCCGACCTTTGGCGTCAGAAAACGACATGCGGTCGGTTTCGGGGGATCGCCGGGTCGGGCGGGCGGGCCATACTGGGCCGCAAGAGTGGGGGAAACAGATGACCGGGTTGAACCAGCCGCTTGGCGGCAACGACATGCCACGCTTTGGCGGGCCGGCGACGATGATGCGGCTGCCCTTTGCGGCAAGTCCGAAGGGGCTGGATGTGGGGTTCATCGGCATTCCGATGGACCACGGGACCAGCAACCGGCCCGGCACGCGGCTGGGTCCCCGGCAGATCAGGGATGAGTCCCGGATGATCCGGCCCTATAACATGGCGACGGGGGCGGCTCCGTTCGACCATCTGCAGGTCGCTGATCTGGGCGACGTGGCGATCAACACGTTTGACCTGAAGAAGACCGTGGACATCATCACCGCACATTACCGGGAGGTGCTGGCGCATGGGGTGATCCCGCTGACCCTGGGCGGGGACCACACTCTGACCTGGCCGATCCTGCGCGCGATCAAGGAACGCCACGGCCCGGTCGCGCTGATCCACATCGACGCGCATGCCGACATCAACGACACCATGTTCGGCGAAAAGGTCGCCCACGGCTGCCCGTTCCGTCGGGCGTGGGAGGATGGCTGCCTGATCAACGACAAGGTGTTCCAGATCGGCCTGCGCGCCACGGGCTATGCGGCGGATGATTTCAACTGGGGCCGCGACAAGGGCTGGACCGTCGTGCAGGCCGAAGAGTGCTGGCACAAGTCGCTGACTCCGTTGATGAAGATCGTCCGCGACCGGATCGGCGATGCGCCGGTCTATCTGTCCTATGACATCGACAGCCTGGATTCGGCCTTTGCGCCCGGCACCGGCACGGTGGAACCCGGCGGCCTGACCACCTGGCAGGCGCTGGAGCTCGTGCGGGGCTGTGCGGGGCTGAACCTGGTCGGCGGCGACCTGGTCGAAGTGTCGCCGCCCTATGACCCCACGGGCAACACGGCGCTGATCGCGGCGAACCTGCTGTACGAAATGCTGTGTGTCCTGCCCGGTGTGCCGCAAAATCCGTCGCGGTTTTCCGGGCTGACGTTCTAAGGCGAGGGGAGGCTTGCAGGAAACGCGGCGCCAGAGTTGGCCGGAGCTGTGCGGAATTTTCGAAAATTCCGCATCGGAGCCTTCAAAGGCTCCGGTCCGATTTCTTTGAAGAAATCGGCGGCTGGGCCACGGGTCCGTAAGAATTGGTCCGGTCCAGGCGCTATTCTTCCGGGGTCGGGCTGGTGACCTGGCACTTCTTCGACCCGCCGATCCCCTTGGAGCAGGTGATCGTGCCATCGTCCGAGGTTTCCAGCGTTTCACCCTCTTCAGGGTCGCCGCCGAACAGCCCGTCGAACAGCCCGCCGCCCTGATCCTCGGACTCGGCCTTTGCGGCTTCGGCGGCGGCTTTTTCTTCGGCCTCCAGCCGGTCCTTTTCGCTTTGCTCGGCCATTTCCGCCGTGCGTTGGGCAAGGTCGGCCTCATAGGCGGCGCGGGTGGCTTCGTCCAGGACCGAGGCCAGGACGATCACCGGCACTTCGCCCAGCCCGTTCTGCTTGTCCACCACAGCGGCGTTCATCGCGGCGACGTGCAGGGTCTGGAAGAACGGGACCAGGTCTTCGTCCTGCATCCGTTTCGGGGCCAGGACACGCAGGTGAATCTGCGCGCCGACATTGGCAAAGAACAGCCGGGCGCGGACTTCTTCGGGCAAGAGATCCTCGGACACGTCAAGGCCGCGCACGGTCATGAACTGGGTGCCCGAAAAGGTGGCGGTGCGCATCTGCAGTTCGAACCGTTGCTGCATTGCCATGAAGCTGGTGAAGATGATGTCGGGATAGCGGACCAGCTGGAAGATCACCCGCTGGTCGCCCTTTTCATAGGTCATCGAGACGGACGACACCTTGCCGGTCGAGGCCGAGATGACATCCTCCAGCAGCGCGATGGCCTTGCGCGGCACGGCGCTGCGTTTTTTCGGCAGGACGCCTTCC
>JAKQLM010000067.1 GCA_029567145.1 Pseudomonadota bacterium | reverse complement strand
AAGCAGTTCCGCAAGATCTATGGCGAAGCCGAGCGGGTGCGCGGCGACACCGGCGAGATGCTGATCGGCCTGCTGGAGCGCCGCCTGGATGCGGTCTGCTACCGCGCCAAGCTGGTCCCGACGATTTTCGCGGCACGTCAGTTCGTGAACCACGGCCACGTCCTGGTGAACGGCAAGCGCGTCAACATCGCGTCCTACCGCGTGGCGGAAGGCGATGTCATCTCGGTCCGCGAGAAGTCGCGCCAGATGGGCCTGATCCTGGAAGCGATCCAGCTGACCGAGCGCGACGTGCCGGACTATCTGGAAGCCGACCACAACAAGATGACGGTGAAGTTCGTCCGCACCCCGGGCCTGGGCGACGTGCCCTATCCGGTGCAGATGGAACCGAACCTGGTCGTCGAATACTACGCCAAGAACTGATCTTACGGTGCGCTATAGCGCACCCTACATTTGGGGCCGCGCCGTCTTTGGTGCGGCCCTTTGCGTTTCTGGGAGCGAGTGATGACTGACAAGACCGGGATCGAAGCCCGCTTCGAGCGCACCCTTTTCGCCAGCCGCTGGCTGATGGCGCCCATGTATCTGGGCCTGGCGATCGCGCTGGGCATGCTGACGGTGATCTTCATCAAGGAGATGGCCTATTACCTGCCGCAACTTCTCGACCTGACGGCCGAAAAGATGATCCTGGTCGCGCTGACGCTGATCGACCTGACGCTGGCGGCGAACCTTTTGCTGATCGTCATGTTCTCGGGCTACGAGAGTTTCGTGTCGAAATTCGATTTCGACGTGGGCGCGGACAAGCCGGGCTGGATGGGCAAGGTCGATTTCGGCGGGCTGAAGATGAAGCTGATCGCCAGCATCGTCGCGATTTCGGGGATCCATCTTCTGAAGCGGTTCATGGAGATCAGCGATCTGGACACGGCCACCACCTTTGGCGAGACCGAGATGTTCTGGCTGGTGGTCATTCATTTGACCTTTGTCGTGTCGGGTGTGCTGATGGCGCTGATGGACTGGCTGCAGGCGCGGTCCTACAAGTGACGCCAGCCTGACCGGCGGTTTTCGAAAGGAGCGCTGGCGCGCGAAGGCCTTTTGTCTCGTCGTCGGGCTTCGCCTCCTCCTCGGTCGATGGGGGCTTCACCCCCAAACCCCCAGAGTATTTTGCAAAGAGCAAGGGATCCTGTGGGACTGTTCGACGCGCGGTCCGCCTGGTCGATGAACCGCAAGTCGGGACGGAAGGCTCTGGTCATGCAGGCGCGGGGCGGCTAAACGGGGCGGGACTTCGGGGGCGATGATGAACGACCAGATCAAGCCACAGCCTGGCATCCTTGACATTGCGCTGTATGAAGGCGGCAAGGCGCATGTGGCGGGCGTGTCCAATGTGGTCAAGCTGTCGTCGAACGAGAACCCGTTCGGCCCGTCCGACAAGGCCAAGGACGCCTTCCTGCGGTCGGTCCACGCGCTGCACCGCTATCCGGTCACCGACCATGCCGACCTGCGCGCCGCGATTGCCGAGGTGCACAAGCTGGACGCCGCCCGCATCATCTGCGGCGCGGGCTCGGACGAGATCATCACTTTCCTCTGCCAGGCCTATGCCGGGCCGCGCGATGAGGTGGTGTTCACCGAACACGGGTTTCTGATGTATCGCATCTCCAGCCTTGCGGTCGGCGCGACGCCGGTCGAGGTGCAGGAACGCGAACGCACGGCGGATGTGGACGCGATCCTTGCCGCCTGCAACCGGCGCACGAAGCTGGTGTTCATCGCCAACCCGAACAACCCGACCGGGACCATGGTGTCGGCGGCCGAAATCGCCCGCCTGGCGGACGGCTTGCCGCCGCAGGCGCTGTTGGTGCTGGACGGGGCCTATGCCGAATATGAAGAAGGCTATGACGGCGGGGCCGCTTTGGTCGACGCCCGGCAGAACGTGGTGATGACGCGGACCTTTTCCAAGGTCTACGGCCTTGGCGGCCTTCGGATCGGCTGGGGCTACGGGCCGCAGCATGTGATCGACGTCCTGAACCGGATTCGCGGGCCGTTCAACCTGTCCACGACCCAGCTTGATGCCGCGGAAGCCGCCGTGCGCGATCAGGACTTTGTCGCCAAGTGCCGCAACGAAAACACCCGGATGCGGTCCTGGCTGGCCAATGCGCTGGCTGAACTGGGCGTGCCCTCGGACACGTCGATGGCCAACTTCATCCTGGCCCGCTTTGCCAACCAGGAAGAGGCCGAGGCCTGCGATGCCTTCCTGCAAGGCCAGGGGCTGATCGTGCGGCGGGTCGCGGGCTACAAGCTGCCGCATTGCCTGCGGATCACCATCGGGGATGAATCCTCGTGCCGGCAGGTTGCCCATGCGGTCGCGCAGTTCAAGGGTGTGAAATGATCTACCCCCGCGTCGCCCTGATCGGGTTGGGGCTGATCGCCTCGTCCATGGCGCATGCGATGCGGGCGAACGGGCTGGCCGGTGAGATCGTGGGCTACGCCAAGTCGCCCGAAACGCGGGCGGTGGCGAAGGATCTGTTCTGTGATCGGGTGTGCGAAACCGCCGCCGAGGCTGTCAAGGGTGCGGACCTTGTGGTGCTGGCGGTGCCGGTCGGGGTGATGGGCGACATCGCCGCCGAGATTGGGCCGCACCTGAAGCCCGGGGCGACGGTCACCGATGTGGGGTCGGTCAAGCAGGCGGTGGTCGATGCCGTGGCCCCGCACTTGCCCAAGGGCGTGCATTTCATCCCCGGTCACCCGATGGCGGGAACGGAATATTCCGGTCCCCGGTCGGGCTTTGCGACGCTGTATCAGAACCGCTGGTGGCTGCTGACCCCGGCGGAAGACTGCGATCCGGAGGCCCTTGCGCGGCTGCGCAACCTGATCGAGGGCATGGGCGCCAAGGTCGATCTGCTGGACGTCGCGCACCATGATCTTGTCGTCGCCGTGGTCAGCCATGTGCCGCACGCGATTGCCTATACGATGGTGGGTGTGGCCGATCACATGCGGCGGGTGTCGCAATCCGAAGTCATCAAGTACTCGGCTGCCGGGTTTCGGGATTTCACCCGGATTGCGGCCAGCGACCCGACCATGTGGCGCGACGTGTTCCTGACCAACAGGGACGCGGTGCTGGATATCCTGGGCCGGTTCGCCGAAGAGCTGTTCGTCCTGCAACGCGCGATCCGGATGGGCGATGGCGAGCATCTGCACGCCTATTTCACCCGCACCCGCGCCATTCGCCGAGGCATCATCGAAGCGGGCCAGGATACTGCCGCGCCGGATTTCGGGCGTGCGCCGCCTGCCAGGGACGTTTGATGCGGGGGCTGCTGGCAGCCGCGTTTCTGCTGCTGGCCGGGATGGCCGGGGCGGAAGGCGTGGAGCGCTCTCCCCGCCCGCCGATGAACCCGGCGCTGCTGGCCGCCCCTGGTGCCGCCGTCGATCCGGTTCCCACTCTGGTTGCGGCCCCCACTCTGGTTGCGGCCATGGCCGAGCCGGTTGTGCCAGAGCCTGCCGTCGCCCGGTCGCTGCGCCCCAAACCCCGGCCCAAGGCGCTGACCGACCGGCTGGCCGGGCTGAAGGCGGGCGCGAATGAGGCGGGGCTGGACCTGGCCTCTGCCCCTGCGCCGGACCCGGAGGTGACCGAAGCCCCGCCCCTGACCCGCAAGGAAAAACGCAAGAAAAAGCGCGAGGCCGCGTCGATGGAAGGGGCCGTCTGCGGCATCCCGGCGATCAAGGGCGAAGCCATCGCGCCGATCACCTCCAAGGTCGAGGCCTGCGGCGTGGCGGACCCCGTGCGCGTCACCTCGGTCGCGGGCGTGCGGTTAAGCCAGGCGGCGACGGTCGATTGCAGCATCGCCAAAAGCCTGAACGCCTGGGTGGACGAGGTGGCGCAACCCGCCTTTGACGGCAAGCTGGTCGAGTTGCAGATCGCCGCGCATTACATCTGCCGGGGCCGCAACAATGTGAAGGGTGCCAAGATCAGCGAACATGGCAAGGGCCGGGCGATCGACATCTCGGCCTTCCTGTTGACCGATGGCACGGTGCTGACGGTGAAGCAGAACTACAACAAGCTTTTGCGCAAGATCTACAAGGCGGGCTGCGGCTATTTCAAGACCACGCTGGGCCCCGGGTCGGACGGGTATCACGAGGACCATTTCCACTTCGACACCTCGGCCCGGAAGGGTGGGGCTTACTGCCGCTAAACCCTAACCGCTGGGCGGCAGCATCAACGGCGCATCGCCCAGGGGCAGGGGGCCAAGCGACACGCGGCCGTCCTGCAGGGTCAGCGGCAGTTGCAGCAGGTTGGGGTCGCCGGACTGCTGGGCCATCGCGGCCAGCATGTTGCCAACGGTCTGTGCCAGCTCTGGCTTGATCGCTCCGGCGGCGACCAGGGCCGGGACCAGGCGCTGATAGTTCGTCACCGAAATCTCGATCCGGCCCGAGGCATAGCCCTGATCGTCCGGCTTGATCACGCCCTTGGCCGCGACCGATAGATCGCCCCAGATGATCAGGCTGTCGGTCAGGTCCAGCGCGGCCAGCCGGGGGTTGGTGTCCCCGGCAAAGCGGTCCAGGGGCGCGGTAAAGGTGGCGGTGGCCAGAACCTTGATCACCGCCACGGTCGGCGGCAGGCCTGCATCGGTGACGATCTTTTCGATCACCTTGGGATCGGGCGTCAGGTCGGCCACGTCCAGTGCCAGCACATAGGCGTTGGGCGCGTCGCCGGCGTTCGCCACTTCCTCATCCGCGCTGATCGAGACGACAGTGCGCGCCGCGCCAACCGTCCAGCCTAGGGTCGAGGTCGCCGACAGGCTGTCGCTTTCCACGATCACCGCCGCCAGCGGCAGGTCGGTCGCGGGCTGGGCACGGACGCTGGCGCGCAGACCCTGTGACGCCAGGCTGATATCCTGATCCGGCAGGCTGATCTGCTGGTCCGGTGGCAAGGCGGCGATGATATGCCAGGGCTTCCAGGTCATCGCAAAGACCTGCACGAAGGGGGCCTCCCAGGCCGAGCCGGTGTCGGGATCGACCAGCCTCATCCCATCGACCTGCAAATCAAAGCGATTGGGAAAGCCCTGCACGGTCAGCGCGGTCTTCTCGGCCACCAGCCCCTGCGCGGCGGCATTGGCAAAGAAATCCTCGGCCCCGTGCCGGATCGCGTTGGACCCGACAAACCAGTAGCCCGACCACACCGCGGTCAGAAGCACGATCAGGACCATCAGTTTGCGCATCAAGGCACCCTTTTCATCGGCGATGCTTCGGTGTTTACAGGGCGCAATCGCATAGGGCCAGTCATGCACGCACCGCTTTGGGTCTTCGGCTACGGATCGCTGATCTGGGACCCCGGCTTTCCGGTCGCAGACCGCCGCATCGCCACGGTCACCGGCTGGCACCGCAGTTTCTGCATGCGGTCGATCCACCATCGCGGCACGGTGGACGCCCCCGGCCTTGTCCTTGCGCTGGACCGCGCGGACGGCGCTGCCTGCACGGGCGTGGCCTTCTGCGTGCAGCCGGGCCATGAAGCCGCCACCCTTGCCGCGCTGCGGGAACGCGAACTCGTGTCGTCCGCCTATCTGGAGAAGACGCTGCCCGTCGCCACCCCTGATGGCCCGCTGGACGCGCTGACCTACGTCATCGACCCCGACCATGTGCAGTACTGCCACCTGGAGTTGGAGGAGCAGGCCCGCATCATCGCCACCGCCACCGGGGGCAGGGGGGCGAACCGCGACTACCTTTGGTCAACCACGACGCATCTGGCAGACCTTGGCATCGCCGATCCCGATCTGGACTGGCTGGCCGACAGGGTGCGCGCGCTGGCCTGACCTTTTGCTTGGCAGACGCCGCCCACCTGTTAGTCTGTCGCCACGGCAGCAAAGGCAGAAGGCAGGCATGTCCCAGGAAGATCAACGGGGCGCGGACGTCCAGACCACCTTCAGCCAGCCGATCCGTGCCATTACCATCATGCTCTTGGTCTGCGCGCTGGTCGGCTTTGGCGCCTGGGCCATCCATGGCCAGATCATCGACATCCTGCGCACCAACCCGCTTTTGAACGGGCTGATCGCCTTTGTCTTCGTGATCGGCGTCCTTACCTGCTTCTGGCAGGTCTGGATTCTGGCGCAATCGGTCTACTGGATCGAGAATTTCGTCCGTGGCACGCCGGGCACCGAAACCGAGTCGCCGCCCCTGCTGCTGGCCCCGCTGGCAGCCCTTTTGCGGTCGCGGACGGCGCGGATGTCGATCTCGTCCACCTCGTCGCGGTCGATCCAGGATTCGGTCGTCCAGCGCATCGACGAGGCGCGGGACATCACACGCTATCTGATCAACCTTCTGGTTTTCCTGGGACTTCTGGGCACGTTCTGGGGCCTTGCCACTACGGTCCCGGCGGTGGTTGACACCATCCGCTCGCTGGCCCCGCAAGAGGGCGAGACCGGGCTGGACGTGTTCGGCAAGCTGATGGGCGGTCTGGAAAGCCAGCTTGGCGGGATGGGCACGGCGTTTTCGTCCTCGCTTCTTGGTCTGGCCGGATCGCTGGTCCTGGGCCTGCTGGAACTGTTCGCAGGCCACGGCCAGAACCGCTTTACCCGCGAGCTGGAGGAATGGCTGTCCTCGATCACAAGGATCAGTTTTTCCGGGGACGGCGACAGCGGCGACCAGTCGGCGGTCGGCGCGATGATTGATCGTATGGCCATGCAGGTCGAACAGCTGCATCTGATGCACGAACAGGCCGAAGCTGGTCGCGCCGCGTTCGAGCAACGGATCGCCGACCTGTCCGAG
>JAKQLM010000064.1 GCA_029567145.1 Pseudomonadota bacterium | reverse complement strand
GGCAAGACCGAGGTCGCGATGCGGGCGGCGTTCGTTGCGGCGCTGTCGGGGATGCAGGTCGCGGTGATCTGCCCGACGACGTTGCTTGCGCGGCAGCACTACCGCAGCTTTGCCGAGCGGTTTCGCGGATTTCCAATTTCCGTCAGACCCTTGTCACGCTTTGTGACAGCAAAGGACGCCAATGCGACGCGGGCGGCGATTGCCGATGGGTCGGTGGATATCGTCGTCGGGACGCATGCGCTTTTGGCCAAGGCGATCAGCTTCAAGACGCTGGGTCTTCTGGTGATCGACGAGGAACAGCACTTTGGCGTCAGCCACAAGGAACGGCTGAAGGAGATGCGGTCCGAGGTTCACGTCCTGACCCTGACCGCGACGCCGATCCCGCGCACGCTGCAACTGTCGCTGACCGGGGTGCGCGATCTGTCGATCATCGCGACACCTCCGGTCGACCGGCTGGCGATCCGGACCTATGTCAGCGAGTTCGACACCATCACCATCCGCGAGGCGCTGCTGCGCGAACGGTTCCGGGGCGGGCAGTCGTTCTATGTCGTGCCGCGCATCAGCGATCTGCACGAGGTCGAGGACTTCTTGCGCACCCATGTGCCAGAGGTGTCCTATGTCGTCGCCCACGGCCAGTTGGCGGCGGGCGATCTGGATGACCGAATGAACCAGTTCTATGACGGCAAGCATGACGTGCTGCTGGCCACGTCGATTGTTGAAAGCGGCTTGGATATTCCTGCTGCGAACACGATGATTGTCCATCGGGCGGATATGTTCGGGCTAAGCCAGCTATATCAGATTCGCGGCAGGGTCGGGCGGTCGAAGACGCGGGCCTATTGCTATCTGACCACCAAGCCGCGCGCGCCGCTGACGCCGCAAGCGACCAAGCGGTTGCGGCTTCTGGGGGGGCTGGACAGTCTGGGGGCGGGCTTCAACCTGGCGTCTCACGACCTTGACCTGCGCGGCGCGGGCAACCTGTTGGGCGAAGAACAGTCGGGCCATATCAAGGAAGTCGGCTACGAGCTGTACCAGCAGATGCTGGAGGACACGATCGCCAAGATCAAGTCGGGCGAGCTGCAGGGTTTGTCAACGATTTCAGATGACTGGAGCCCGCAGTTGAACCTGGGCGTGCCGGTGATGATCCCCGAAAGCTATATCCCGGACCTGGATATCCGGCTTGGCCTTTACCGGCGGTTGTCCAGCCTGACCACCAAGGTCGAGCTGGAGGGGTTCGCGGCCGAATTGATCGACCGCTTCGGCGCGCTGCCGAAAGAGGTCAACACGCTGATGCTGATCGTGCGGATCAAGGCGATGTGCAAGCGGGCGGGGATTTCCCGGCTGGACGCGGGGCCGAAAGGCGCGACGGTGCAGTTTCACAACGACAAGTTCGCCAATCCGGCGGGCCTTGTCGATTTTTTGAAGGCGCAGGGTCCGGCGGCGCGCGTGAACGGCAACAAGATCGTGCTGACCGGCGAGATGAAGTCCGAAGCCGACCGGATCAAGGGCGCGTTCAACATCGCCCGCGACCTGGCCGAAGTGGTGAAGGCCGCGAAGACCTAGGCCCGGGCTCTGGACAGGCGCATCAACCCGTAGGCCAGCGCGCAGAACAGACCGATGCCGACCATCAGCGGGATTTGCGTGCCGTCGAAGGCAAGGCCGACCGGAACCGCCAGCACGACGGCAAAGATCGTCGAGGCGGCGGTCATCAGCGAACTGGCAAGGCCCGCGACATGGCCCAGATCCTCCATCGCCAGGGCGGAAAGGTTGCCTTGGGTCAGGCCCATCATCGCGACGACGGTGATCGACCACAGGATATGGGCCGGAAAGATCAGCGCGTCGGGAAGCAGTCCGCCCAGAAGCCCCGCCAGCAGCCCAAGCGTCAGGCAGACCTGCGTCAGGTAGGTTGCCAGGATCACCCGGCGCATTCCAAGGCGCATCACGATCCGCGAGTTGATCAGGCTGCCCGACGCGGCGCAAAGCGCGATGAAGCCGAACCAGGGGGCAAACGTGTCGCCACGGGCGAAGGTCTGCTCGAAGATCCCCTGTTGCGACGACAGGGTGGCCAAAAGACAGGCGGTGCCAAGCGTCTGGCAGGCGGTGGACAGGACGGCGGTGCGATGGCCAAGGAACTCTTTCGCCGAAAGCCAGAGATCAGCCGGCCGCAAGGTCCGGCGTGCGGCGGGGGGCAGCGTCTCGGGCTGGCGAAGCAGAACCCAGGCGTTGGCCAGAAGCGCGATAGCGGCGACGACAAGAAAGATCGTGCGCCAGGTCCCGACCCACAGGACGGCCTGCCCCAGAAGCGGGGCAAGGGCCGGGACGACCATGAAGATCATCATCACAACGGACACGATGCGCGCCATGTCGCGGCCCTTGTACAGGTCGCGGACCATGGCCATGCCGACGACCCGGGGCGCAGCCGCGCCCAGGCCCTGCAAGGCGCGGGCGAAAAGCAGCGTTTCAAGGCTGGTGGCCAGCGTGCACAGCGCGGCCCCGGTCAGGTAGATGGCGGCACAGACGAGGATCACGCGCTTGCGGCCGAACCGGTCCGAGATCGGCCCGGCGATCAGGGTGCCAAAGCCCATCCCGAAAAAGAAGCTGGTGACGACCAGTTGCACCTGGTTCGGGCTGTCGGGGGACAGCTCTGCCGCCATCTGTGGCAGGGCGGGCAGCATCGCGTCGATCGACAGGGCGATGGTGGCAAAAAGCATCGCCATCATCGCCACGAATTCACGTTGTGAGACCGGGGGTCGGGTCACTCGGCCTT
>JAKQLM010000040.1 GCA_029567145.1 Pseudomonadota bacterium | reverse complement strand
GACCTGCCGGGGGCTGCCAGCGCCCAAGGTCGTGGGCGGCGATCATCGGATCGGCCCCCAGCGCCTCGGCCACCGCCAGCGCGCCAAGCGCGTTCAGCGCGAAATGCCGACCGGGGGACGAGATCTTGTACAGCAGCGGCTGGCCGTTCCGCGTCGCGCGGCAGACCGTCGCCTCGTGCAGGATGCGGGCGTCCAGCAGCTGCCAGTCGGCCCCGACACTTGCACCAAATCCGATGCAACGTGCCCCGGCCTTTTCGGCAACCGCCCGCAGGATCGGCGAGGTCTCCAGATCGGCGTTGAAGACAGCCACCCCGCCCGGGACCAGCCCGGCAAAGATCGACGCCTTTTCCCGTGCGATGTCGTCCACGCTGGCAAAGGCCTCCAGATGCGCGGCCGCAACGGTGGTGATCATCGCGACGTCCAGCTTTGCCATGCGGGCCAGGGGGGCGATCTCGCCGGGGTGGTTCATCCCGATTTCGATCACCGCGAAATCCGTGTCCACCGGCATGCGGGCAAGGGTCAAGGGCACGCCCCAGTGGTTGTTGTAGCTGGCCTCGGCGGCATGGGTCTTGCCCTGCCCCGCCAGGATCGCGCGCAGCATCTCTTTGGTCGAGGTCTTGCCGACCGACCCCGTCACGCCGACCACCCGGGCACGCGACCGGGCGCGGGCAAAGGCGCCCAGACCCTCCAGCGCCACCAGAACATCCGGCACGATCAAAAGCGGCGCATCCGGAGCAACACCCTCGGGCACCCGGCTGACCAGGGCTGCGGCGGCCCCCTTTGCCAAAGCGGCGGCGACAAAGTCATGCCCGTCCCGCACGTCCTTCAGCGCGACGAACAGGTCGCCCGGTTGCAGGGTCCGGGTGTCGATCGACACGCCGCTGGCCTGCCAGTCGCACGTATTGCGCCCGCCCGTGGCCGTCGCCGCATCGAAGGAGGACCACAGCATCAGATCACCCCGTCCAGCGCGGCCACCGCGACGCTGGCCTGCTCCACATCGTCGAACGGATAGATGTCCGTCCCGATCACCTGCCCGCTTTCATGGCCTTTGCCCGCGATCAGCA
>JAKQLM010000029.1 GCA_029567145.1 Pseudomonadota bacterium | reverse complement strand
GGCCGGATGCGCGGCTGGCCTGAGGGTTGCGGCGGCCGCGTGCTGCGCCTAGCCTGAGGCGGTCAACGGGGGACCCATGACCGCGCACATGTTTCGCACCCGGGTGTATTATGAAGACACCGATCTGGCCGGGATCGTCTACTACGCCAACTACCTGAAATTCATCGAACGTGCGCGGACGGAATGGGTCGCCTCTCTGGGGATCGACCAGATGGCGCTGAGGTCCAGCCAGGGCATCGTCTTTGCCGTGCGGCGTGTCGAGGCGGACTATCTGCGCCCGGCACGGTTTGGCGATGATCTGGAGGTTCAGACGGTCCTGCAGTCGCTGGGCGGCGCGCGGCTGGTGCTGGAACAGGTCGTCCTGCGCAAGGGCGAGCGGCTGTTCGTCGCCGTCGTCACGCTGGTCTGCCTGACCGACGAAGGCCATGCCGCGCGTCTGCCCGCCGAGGTCCGGGCGCGGCTGGCGGGCCCGCTGCACTGAGCGGTCGTCCCTGCGGCGGGACCGGGCCTTCGGCGGGGGAATTTTGGCATTGCGGAAACCGGGGGCGGCTTTGCGCCGCGGGGACGGTTCCGCGGGTGACATCTTCCGTCACAGTCCGGCAAAACCCTGCCGCCCACAGAGTTGTGTTGGCATTCCCCCTGCAATCTTGATAGAATCAGCGCTAACGGAGCCGAGTAACGGCCCGATCAACAAGAGCAGGCGTAATGGAAACGGACACCCTTGCGATGGCGCAGGAGATTGATTTCTCGCTGCTGGCCCTCTTCGCGCGCGCGACGCTGACAGTGAAGATCGTCATGCTGATGCTGATGATCATGTCGTTCTGGTCGTGGGCGATCATCATCCAGAAGCACATCCTGCTGCGGAAAGCCCGCGGCGAGGCGTCGATCTTTGACCGGGCGTTCTGGTCGGGCGAACCCCTGGACGAGCTTTACGAAAAGATCGGCCAGGACCCGCAGGGCCAGTCGGAAAAGATCTTTGCGGCGGGCATGCTGGAGTGGCGGCGCAGTCACAAGCAGGACGGCGGGCTGATCGCTGGCGCGCAAAGCCGGATCGACCGGGCGATGAACGTGGCGATTTCCCGCGAAAGCGAGGCGATGAACCGGGGGCTGAGTTTCCTGGCCACCACGGGGTCGGCTGCAACCGTCATCGGGCTTTTCGGCACGGTCTAGGGAAT
>JAKQLM010000025.1 GCA_029567145.1 Pseudomonadota bacterium | reverse complement strand
GGCCGGATGGCGATTGCCATGGCGCAGGCGGGCGGGATCGGGGTGATCCACCGCAACCTGGATCTGGAGGCGCAGGCGCGCGAGGTTCGGCGGGTGAAGCGGTTCGAGTCCGGCGTGGTGTATCAGCCGATCACGCTGACGCCGGATCAGACGCTGGCGGATGCCAAGGCGCTGATGGAGCGGTATTCAATCACCGGGTTTCCGGTGGTGGATGGCGCGGGCCGTGTGCTGGGGATCGTGACCAACCGGGACATGCGCTTTGCCAGCGACGACAAGACGCCGGTTAGCGTGATGATGACGGCGGACAACCTGGCGGTCTTGCGCGAACCGGTGGACCGGGCCGAGGCGATCAGCCTGATGAAGGCGCGGCGGATCGAGAAGTTGCTGGTCACGGACGGGCAGGGCAAGCTGACCGGCCTTTTGACCCTGAAGGATACGGAAAAGTCGGTGCTGAACCCGCATGCCTGCAAGGACGACATGGGCCGGCTGCGGGTGGCGGCGGCCTCGACCGTTGGCGATGCGGGGTTCGAGCGGTCGCAGGCCCTGATCGACGCGGGCGTGGACCTTGTGGTGATCGATACGGCGCATGGGCACAGCGAAGGCGTGGCGCGCGCGGTCGAGCGGATCAAGAAGCTGAGCAATCGCGTGCAGGTGATTGCGGGCAACGTGGCGACCGGAGAGGCGACGCGGGCGCTGATCGGCGCGGGCGCGGATGCGGTGAAGGTGGGGATCGGGCCGGGGTCGATCTGCACGACGCGGATCGTGGCGGGCGTGGGCGTGCCGCAGTTGACGGCGATCATCGACTCGGCGCGGGCGGCGGGCGATGTGCCGGTGATCGCGGATGGCGGGATCAAGTATTCCGGCGATTTCGCCAAGGCGATTGCGGCCGGGGCGTCCTGCGCGATGGTCGGGTCGGCGATTGCGGGGACGGATGAAAGCCCGGGCGAGGTGATCTTGTGGAACGGGCGGTCGTTCAAGGCCTATCGCGGGATGGGGTCCCTGGGCGCGATGGCGCGGGGCTCGGCGGACCGGTATTTCCAGAAGGATGCGGCCAGCGACAAGCTGGTGCCCGAGGGGATCGAAGGCCAGGTGCCCTACAAGGGCACGGCGGCGGCGGTCATTCACCAGATGGTCGGCGGCCTGCGGGCGGCGATGGGGTATACCGGCTGTGC
>JAKQLM010000092.1 GCA_029567145.1 Pseudomonadota bacterium | reverse complement strand
CCCGACAGGTCGGCCGAGCCCTGATCCGGGGCCAACGACCGTTCGGCAACCCGCATCAGGCGTGCCCAGACCGCCGAAAAGGCGGTGCCATCGGCCCGCTCCAGGCAGCATTTTGCGTCCCCAGCGACCGAGGCAAGGCTTTGCAAACCCAGATCCTCGGCCAGGCGGCGCAGCCGGGCCAGTTGCCGCGCCAGATCGCGCAGTTCCTGGGCGCGGACCTTTTCGGCGATCCCTGCCATCGTCAGCGCCAGTTCACCCAGCGCCCGCGTCACCATCTGTTCGGCCACCGGCGCGCCGAGGTTGCGGTAGATCACCGCAATCGCCTCGATATCCTGGCGCACCGTTTCGCGCGGCCTAAGAGCCAGCACCTCTGCCATCATCGTCCCCGAATTCCCAACACGACCCGGCCCTGATCCTGCCGCCCCATGCTGAAGAATTCGTTGCCCTCGTCCCGGGCAACGCCAAAATTGCCTCTCGAATTTTCTGCAAATGCGGCATAGGGAGGAACGGACAGGAGCACCCATGACCCATATCCGCCCCCTGCCCGGCTATCTGATCCAGCGCTTCCACGGCTGGCGCGCCACCACCTACCAGGACAACCGCGCCTGGTATCGCCGCCTGGCGGAAAGCGGGCAGCACCCCCGCGCCATGGTGATCTCGTGCTGCGACAGCCGGGTCCATGTGACCAGCATCTTCGGCGCGGATGAGGGTGAGTTCTTCATCCACCGCAACATCGCCAATCTGGTTCCGCCCTACACCCCGGACGGCGAACGGCACGGCACCTCGGCGGCCGTCGAATATGCGGTCACCTCGCTGGGTGTCGCCCATATCGTGGTGCTCGGGCACTCCAACTGCGGCGGAGTCAAGGGGTGCCACGACATGTGCCGCGGCCATGCCCCCGCGCTGGAGGAAAAGACCAGCTTTGTCGGGCGCTGGATGGACATCCTGAAGCCGGGGTTCCAGAAGGTCGCGCACCTGCCGGACGGGGAAATCCTGCAGGCGCTGGAAAAGCAGGCCGTGCTGACCAGCCTCGAGAACCTGCTGACCTTCCCCTTCGTCAAGGCGGCGGTCGAGGATGACCGGCTGACCCTACACGGCCTTTGGACCAACACCGGCGAGGGAGAGCTGGAGCAGTATGATCCAGCAAGGGACGGGTTCGCGCCGGTCTGATGTCCACGGTGGACAGATTTCAGAGCCAAGCGATTTCAAGACGTTGGTCGTGGACATTCACGGTTTGGCAACCATGAAACCGGGTAAGGTGGGCAATATTGCCCACCCTACGCTTGCGCCGGGCTGATCAGCGCAGGACCATGCCTTCGGGCCAGGACAGGGTCTGTTCCAGAGTGATCGTCTGCTTGCCCCCCGCCGCCAGTTCGAATTCCCAGGCGAGAATGCCACGCTGGCCGTCGACGTCGGTCTCAGACGGGGCGGGATCTGCCGTCACCTCGATCTCCAGATCCTCCTGTTCGCTGTAGGGCACCAGGTCCAGCAGGCGGACCGGCCACGCCTCGGCCCCGGTGTTTTCCACCGTGATCACTGCGCTTTCGCGGCGTTCGTTCGAGGTGGTGAACACCCCCGTCTCGCCGGTCGCCAGCTTCGGCATCTCGCGCTTGATCCGCAGGGTTTCCAGCGCGCCAAAGCCGACGTCGGTTTCGACGCCCGGCGCGATGACGTCCAGCCAGGCGGTCCCGACGAGCACGCCCTCGCGGTATAGCATGGCTTCGCCCGGAAGAAGCGGCTCGTCGCTGGCATTGGTGAAGCTGGCCGAGACAAAGGCGGTGCGGTCCAGCCGGGGCACGGCGACGGCTTCGACAACGGGCGCGAAGGCAAGGCTGTCCAAGGCAAGGCGCAGGTCTTCCGAGCCAGACGCGACGGTGACGGCTTCGGGGTAGATGTAGACGACCGTATCACCTTCGATCGCGGCTCCGGCGAGGATGGGACTGGACCTATCCTCAACGATTACTGCCGGCTCCATTTCTTCCATCACGGCGTCGGCGGCGACACCTGAAGCCCTTGCCAACATCTCTTCGTCCACCTCCGGTCCGATGGACCGAAGTTCTGGCCACAACATCGAGGGCGCCGCCTGCTGGGTCGGGGCGCTGGAGGACAGGGTCAGCGCCACACCCGACCAATCCTCACCCGTGTACTGAGTGACCAGAACCGAGCGGTTGAAGGCCAGCGCATCGCCGTCCTTGCGCGTCAGGTTCAGGTCGTAGAACGGCCGCCACCCGGCCTCGCCGACATATTGCGTGATGGTGACCGTATGTTCGCCCGCCTCGGCGGTCAGGGCGACGGACAGGGCGGTATAGTCGGTATCGGCGCCGGGCAGGGCGTCGTATGCCTCGCGCGCCTTTTGCAGCGCCACTTGTGCCTCGGACAGGGCCTTTTGTGCAGGCCAAAGCTCGGCCCGGGCGGCAAGGGCAGCCTGCCGGGCGGCAAGGGTTTCGGTCCCGATCATCGCGGCCATCGCCTTGATCGTGTCGGGCGTCGCAGCGTCGGGCAGGGCCCCCGAGAACGACGACAGGAAGGCGGCCTGCGCGTCGGCGGCGTCCACCTTGGCCTGCACCGCGTCCAGCGCCATCAGGGCCTGCTGCTCGGCGGCCTCCAGCCGTCCGACCTCGGTCTTGGCGGCCTCTTGGTCCGGGGTCAGCGGGTCCTCACGCGGGGGGAGGCGGTCGGCGCGCAGGTTGAAGGCCCCAAGCTGCACGCCCTGACCCGGTTGCAGCTGGATCAGGCCGGAGTCGCTGGCGGCGGGCAGGTCGGTGACAAGAAGGTCATGGCTGCCCGCGGCAGGGGCGGTGAACGTCACCTCGCGCGTCAGCTTTGCGCCTTCGGGATAGACGGTGACGGCGGTGATCCGGCTGGTGGCGGGAATCGTCTCGGCAAGGGCCGGAAGGGCGGTCGTCGCAAGCAGAAGGGAAAGAAGCGCACGCATGGCAAAGGCCTTGTCCTGGGGAATGCTGGCGGCAAGGTAGGCCTGCGGGGGCTGGCCTTGCAAGGCGGGAAACCTGCCCCCGCCTGGGGCAGGAATTCCGGACTTCGTGCCAAGATCACGGGAATTTCGCGCGTCAAAGCCGGGCTGTCGTGCTAGGCTGGTGCGATTGAACCAGTCTTTTTACCGATCCATTCAAGCCGAAGGAGATTTCCCATGCGGTCTGCATTGGTGCCCGGACGGGCTGTCGCCAGCGAACAGGACTGGCGGCGATTTCTGGAAGAGTTGCAGCGTGAACTGTGGTCCGGCGACCGGTCCTCCCCCAAACCGGAGGACCGGACATGACCGTCGATCCGACCTGGGTGGCCGCCGCCGCCGCAATCACGCCGGGGTTTGAAACCGTGGGCGACCCGTTCCAGGCCGCAGCGGGCGATTTCGACGGGATGGGCATTTCCTGCGGGGCGCTGCAATGGAACATCGGCATGGGGTCCTTGCAGCCCATGGTGCTGGCGGTGGGCCGTCCTGTCGTGCTGGCGGCGATGCCGGTTCACGGCGCGCGGATGTGGGAGGCCTGTTCCGGCACGGTGAACCGGGGCCTGCAGATCGTGCGCGGCTGGCAGTCGGGGGCAACGCTGAAATCCAGCGCGAAGGCCGAGTTGCGCGCCCTGATGGGCACGCCCGACATGCGGGCCGAGCAGCAGAAACGGATCGACGCCAAGGCCGAGGTCGCGATGGGGCTGGCGCGCGACTGGTCGATGGCGCGCGACGGGACCGAGCCGACCAAGCGGCTGTTCCTGTGGTTCTTCGACATCGTGACGCAGAACGGCGGGATGAAGGGGATCACCGCGCAGGAGGTGGCCGGGTTCATCCAGGTGAACCGGCCCGACCGGGTGGACGATCTGGTCTGCGACTTCCTGGCCGGGCGGAAGGGCTCCAGCGGCCATGTGAGGGATGCCAAGGCCAACGCATCGCTGTGGCGTGACCCGGCCGAGGGCGAGACGCTGGAATTGTTGTGCATGAGCTATCTGCGCGCGGGCAAGTCGAACCCGAAGTGGCAGCATGTGGTCCTGAACCGCAAGGGCAGCATCGCGATGGGCAAGGGCTTTGTGAACGGCAAGCTGTGGGAGTTTGGCGCGCACGGATTGTAACGCAAGACCCCGGCCTGTGCGGGCCGGGGTCATCGTTCCTTGGCAGGCGGATCAGCCTTTCTTGAGGACCTTGGACCCCAGAAGCTCGGCGATCTGCACGGCGTTCAGGGCGGCCCCCTTGCGCAGGTTGTCGCTGACGCACCACAGGTTAAGCCCGTTCTCGATCGTGCTGTCCTGCCGCACGCGGCTGACATAGGTGGCGAATTCACCCACGCATTCGATGGGGGTGATGTAGCCGCCGGGCTCGCGCTTGTCGACCAGCATGATCCCGGGGCTTTCGCGCAGGATGTCCTGGGCTTCCTGCCAGTCCAGGAATTCCTCGGTCTCGATGTTGATCGCCTCGCTGTGCCCGACGAAGACCGGCACGCGGACGCAGGTCGCGGTGACCTTGATCTTGGGGTCAAGGATCTTTTTCGTCTCGGCCACCATCTTCCATTCTTCCTTGGTCTCGCCGGAATCAAGGAAGACGTCGATATGCGGGATCACGTTGAAGGCGATCTGCTTGGAGAACTTCTTCGGCGGCACATCGTCGGTCGGGTTGTAGACGGCCTTGGTCTGGTTCCAAAGCTCGTCCATGCCTTCCTTCCCGGCACCCGAGACGGACTGGTAGGTGCTGACCACGACACGCGTGATCTTGGCCCGGTCATGCAAGGGCTTCAGCGCGACGACCATCTGCGCGGTCGAACAGTTGGGGTTCGCGATGATGTTCTTCTTGGCATAGCCGTGGATCGCGTCGGCGTTCACCTCGGGCACGATCAAGGGCACGTCGGGGTCATAGCGATACAGCGACGAATTGTCGATCACGATGCAGCCCGCCGCAGCGGCGCGGGGCGCATAGATCTTTGTCGCCTCGGACCCGACGGCGAACAGGGCGATGTCCCAGCCGGTGAAATCGAAGGTGTCCAGATCCTTGCATTTCAAGGTCTTGTCGCCAAAGCTGACTTCAGTGCCCAGGGATTTGCGCGATGCCAGCGCAGTAATCTCGTCCACCGGGAACTCACGTTCCGCCAGGATGTTCAGCATTTCGCGGCCCACGTTGCCCGTGGCACCCGCGACGACGACCTTGTAGCCCATCGGGGTTCTCCTTTGTGCGTCCCCCACGCGGGGACGGGCCGCAGTTACCGCAAGCCCCGCGCGGGGGGAAGCGGATTCCGCGCGCCGGACGCATTCGGTCAGTCGGTGCGGTCGCGCGAGAACAGATACAGTGCAAGGCCGATGCCGATGAAGACGGTGTAGAAGGCGAAAAGGCCCACGTAGGGCGTGGCAGGCGGGGCCGAGTTCACCACCCCGTCGGGCAGGGCCAACGCCGTGTGGATGCGCCCGGTGACGACCTGCAGGATGCCCGTGGCGCCAATGCCGCAAAGGTTGATCAATGCCACCCCGCGCCCGGTCAGGTGCGGCGGCAGGAAGGCGCGGCCATGAGCGATGACGACGGGAAAGCTTGCTCCGAAGAAGCCGACCCCGACAAACAGCGCCGTGGCCATCAGCGGGCTGGCGGCCGGGGTCAGCCAGAAGGTCGCAAGACAGGCCAGCGCCAGCGCGTTGCCGCCAAAGATCACCCATTTCCGCGATCCGACCCAACGGTCCAGCGGCCCGTAGGCAAAGCTGCCCGCGACCATCGCCAGACCCATCCACAGGCTTGCAATGCCGATCTGCGCCTGCGTGTAGTCGTGGACATCGGCGAAATAGGGGCCAAGCCACAGCCCCCGCAGCCCGGCGGCCGGGGCGTAGCAGACGATCATCACCGCGAAGATCGGCCAAAGCTGGCGCATTCCCAGCAGCGTCAGGAACGACCCGCCCCCGCCTTTCGGCGCGCGGGCGGGGTCACGGACCAGGGCCGCGACCAGAAGGCCGGTCGCCAGCGTCACCCCGGCCATTGCCCAGACCGTGCCGCGCCAGCCGAACGCCTCGACCGCCATGGTCAGGGGCAGGGAGGCGCCGATATTGCCCAGCGATCCGACGCCGATGGTCGCCCCGGCCAGCGTGCCGAAGACGGCGGGGGAAAACTGGCGGGCGAAGATGAAGTAGCTGGCCATCAACACGGGCGAGCAGCCGATGCCGATCAGGACCATCGACAGTGTCAGCATCGCGGGCGTGGTGGCTGCGGCAAAGACCCCGGCCCCGATCGCCCCGACCAAAAGCGCGGCGGCAGCCGTACGACGCGGCCCGATGCGGTCCAAAGCCTCGCCCACCGGGATCTGCATCAGGGCAAAGGCCAGGAACCAGGCCCCGGACGCGGCGGCAAGGTCGGCCTTGCTTGCACCAAGGTCGGACTCCAGCACTGGCGTCAGCACGGCAAGAAAGGCGCGGTAGAACTGCGACAGGACGTAGGCGAACAGAAGGGCGGCAATGCCAGCGCGCATGAGAGGCTCCGGGTGTGAAGGGCGGTTGTGACAAGGCTGCCGGACTGGCGCAAGGGCGATTTCCCGGCGGAAACCGGATCAAGACCTTTGACGACGCCGGCCCGGACTCTTTGAAAACCGGGGTGCCCGGCGGGGCTTGCGGGAATCCTTGCCCCGGCGTCAGATGCGCGGGCCGGATTGCGCAATTGTTTCATGGAGGTTTCGATGCGGTTTTGCCTTTTGCTTGCAGCCCTTGCGCTGGGGTCGCCCAGCCATGCCAATGACGGTTTCGGCGGGCTGGCGGCCACCGGCCTGACCTTTGGCCAGACCGACGCGGTGGCGATGGAGGAGGAGGACCTGTTCATCAGCATCGACCGGATCGCGGTGGATTACGTCTTTCGCAACCTGACCGACAAGGATGTGACGGGCGAGGTGATCTTTCCCCTGCCCCCGATCCATGTCGGCTATATCCTTGAAAGCCAGTGGAACCTGCCCGAAGACCCCGACCGCGAAAATCTGGTGGCGTTCAAGGCGGTGGTCGATGGCCAGGACGTTGCGGTCACCGTGGACCGGATCGCCGTGATCGAGCCGGAATGGGTCGAAGGCCGTCCGCTTGCCGAACAATACGACACGCCAGGCCGGGACGTGACGGCCGACCTTGCGCGGCTGGGGATACCCCTGACGCTGAGCGCCGACAAGGTGATCGCCGCCATGGCCGCCCTGACCCCCGCGCAGCAGGCCGAGGCGACCGCGCTTGGGCTGGCAGAGTTCGGCGAGGGCTACAGCTTTCCCGCCTGGTCGGTGATCGTGCGCTATCACTGGACGCAGACCTTTCCGGCCGGACAGGTGATCAAGATCAGCCACGCGTATGAAAACCGTTCGGGCGGTGGCATCTTCGGCTGGTCGCATCCGCCGGAAGACTACATGCAGACCGTCCGCGACCAGTATTGCATCGACGACGGAACCTCGCGCGCGCTGGTCAAGGCGCTGGCGCAGGACCCGGTGGACGGCGAGGTCTATTCGATGGGGATGTCCTGGAACATCGCCTATGTCCTGCGCACGGCGAACAGCTGGGCCGGGCCGATCAAGCGCTTCAAGCTGACGCTGGACAAGGGCGCGCCGGAAAACATCCTCTCGCTTTGCGCCGACGGGATCAAGAAGACCGGCCCGACGACCTTTGTCATGGAAAAGACCGATTACGTGCCAGAGCGCGACCTGGAAATCCTGATCGCGCTGCCGATGACGAACTAGGCCCGGGGTGTCCTACTAGGCCGTCGAGGCGACCATCTGCCGTTCGCGGATCGGCAGATGGACGATGGCCGAGAACGCGCCAACCCCGACGCCGATCCACCAGACCAGCCCGTAGCCGCCGTTCAGGTCATACATCTTGCCGCCCAGCCAGACCCCCAGGAACCCGCCGATCTGGTGGCTGAGGAACACGACGCCATACAGCGTGCCCATGTAGCGGATGCCGTAGATATGCGCGACCAGACCACTGGTCAGCGGCACGGTCGCCAGCCAGAGCGAGCCCATGACGGCGGAAAACACCAGCACCGACACCGGGGTGATCGGCAAGAGGATGAAGGTCGCGGCGGCGACGGTGCGGCCGACATAGATCCAGAACAAGAGGTACTTCTTGGTGTAGCGCTTGCCCAGATACCCCGCCGTCAGCGTGCCTGCGATGTTGAAGATGCCGATGACCGCAATCGACACCGCCCCCAGCGCCGAGGTGGTGGTGATCCCCAGCCCGGCCAGCAGGCTGCTTGAATCGATCGGGGAACACAGCTCGGTCACGAAGGCGGGGAAGTGGGCGGTGATGAAGGCCAGCTGATAGCCGCAGGAAAAGAAGCCCAGGAAGATCAGCGTATAGGACGGGTCCTTGAAGGCGCGGACCAGGACGGTGCCAAGCGATTCCTCCAGCTCGGCCCGGGTGGCAAGCCTGGGGCTGCGCAGGAACGGCAGGGCGGCCAGCGTGGCCAGGATCACGGCGGCAAAGATGATGAACACTGTCTGCCAGCTGTAGGACTGCAGCAGCCATTCGGCGGTCGGCGCGCCGATCACCTGGCCCGCGGACCCGGCGGCAGTCGCGATGCCAAGGGCCATGGAGCGGTTTTCCGGGCTGGAGGCGCGACCGACGATGGCCAGGATCACGCCGAACCCGGTCCCCGCAATGCCAAAGCCGATCAGGATCGCCAAGAGCTGATGCTGGCCGGGGGTGATGGCATAGGCCGACAGGACCAGCCCCGCCGCATACAGAAGCGCCCCGCCGATGATCGCCCGGCGGTCGCCAAAGCGTTCGGCCAGCGCGCCAAAGATCGGCTGGCCGATGCCCCAGGCCAGGTTCTGGATCGCGATGGCCAGGGAAAACTCGGCCCGGGCCCAGCCGAACTCGGCGGCGACGGGGATCTGGAACACGCCAAAGCTGGCGCGGACGGCGAAGGAAAACATCAAGATCGCACAGCCCGCGATCAGGACAGGGGTGATCAGCGGGGCTTTCGTCATCGCGCGTCTCCGGATTGGACGCGGAAAGTGCGCCCGGACACGGAAAGGGTCAACCGGGATATTGTGACCGTTACAGACCGTCTCCTGACGGCCGGGCGTGGCCGATGTGCCGCGTGCGGGCGAGATTCCGCCGCCGGGCCTTTTGCACCGGGAAGGCGGGCGCTAGGTGCTAGGCGGGGAAGGTGGGCAGATTGCCCACCCTACGCCCGTGCGAACAGGGGAGAGGGTGATGCAGGACTGGTGGCGAGGCGCCGTGACCTATCAGGTCTATCCCCGGTCGTTTCAGGACAGCGATGGCGACGGGATCGGCGACCTGCCCGGCATCACCCGGCGGCTGGAGCATCTGGCGGGGCTGGGGGTCGAGGCGGTCTGGCTGTCGCCCTTCTTTCGCAGCCCGATGAAGGACATGGGCTATGACGTCAGCGACTATTGCGACGTTGACCCGGTGTTCGGCACGCTGGACGACTTTGACCGCCTTGTCACCCGCGCGCATGAGCTGGGGCTGAAGGTGATCATCGACCAGGTCCTTAGCCACACCTCGGACCAGCATCCGGCCTTTGCCGAAAGCCGCCGCGACCGCAACAACCCCAAGGCCGACTGGTATGTCTGGGCCGATCCGCGCCACGACGGCACGCCGCCATCGAACTGGCTGTCGGTCTTTGGCGGGCCTGCCTGGGCTTGGGACGCGCGGCGCAAGCAGTATTACCTGCACAACTTTCTGACCAGCCAGCCCGACCTGAACTACCACAACCCCGCCGTCCAGGACTGGGCGCTGGCCAATCTGCGGTTCTGGCTGGACCGGGGCGTCGACGGGTTCCGCTTCGACACGATCAACTATTTCTTCCACGACCCCCTGTTTCGCGACAATCCCGCCGACAACCGCGTCAAGGCCGAAGCCGAGGGCAACCCCTACGGCATGCAGTATCACCTGTTCGACAAGAACCAGCCCGAGACACTGGTCTGGCTGGAGCGGATGCGCGGCCTTCTGGACGAATACGGTGCCGCCAGCGTGGGCGAGATGGGCGAAAGCCGCCATGCGATCCAGATGATGGGCGACTACACCGCACCGGGGCGGTTGCATCAGTGCTATTCGTTCGAGCTGATGGGCTATGACTACTCTGCCGCGTTCTTCCGCAACCGCATCGGCAGCTTCTTTGCCGAAGCCCGCGACGGCTGGCCGATGTGGGCGTTTTCCAACCACGATGTCGTGCGGCATGTCAGCCGCTGGGCCCGGCATGGTGAGTCGCCCGAGGCGCTGGCCCGTCAGGCGGGGTCGCTGCTGCTGTCCTTTGAAGGCTCGATCTGTCTCTGGCAGGGCGAGGAACTGGGCCAGACCGACACGCCCTTGGACCTGGAGGAACTGACCGATCCGCAGGGCATCGCCTTCTGGCCGGAACCCCTGGGCCGCGACAACACCCGGACGCCGATGGTCTGGGACAGCTCGCCGAACGCGGGCTTCACGACCGGCAAGCCCTGGCTGCCGGTCAAGCCGGACCAGGCGGCGCGGCATGTGGCGGGACAGGCGGGCGTGCCGGGGTCGGTGCTGGAACACTACCGCGCGATGCTGGCGTTCCGGCGCAGGTCGGACGCGCTGCGGACCGGGCGGACACGGTTTCTGGACCTGCACGAACCCGTGCTGGGCTTTGTCCGGGGCGCAGGCGAGGGCGCGCTTTTGTGCCTGTTCAACCTGTCGCCGGTTGCGCTGTCGGTCACCGTCAG
>JAKQLM010000019.1 GCA_029567145.1 Pseudomonadota bacterium | reverse complement strand
AATCGTCATCCAATCACTCCTTCAAAGAATATTTTCCATTGGGTGCCCCGGCGCACCCAGTACTGTCGCTTGACGGCTCCGGTCCGGGCGCCGACGACCACTTCCCCGAAAGTGGCGACCATGACGTCGGAACTGTCGGTCCAGCGAAGGAATGACAGGTCCTTGATTTCGATATCACGCCCCTTTGCGCTGGCCATTTCTGCACGCAGCGAGGGCGTCCACTCGGTCAACGTCTTGGCGAAGCTTCGGAAGTCTGGCGAATAGTAGCCCAGCACGCGGTTCACGTCGCCGCTGACTTTGGCAACTCGCCACGCTTGCAAGGCGTCTTCAAACGACTTGCTGTCCGCCCTGACGCTATGGGGCGGTGCCCAATGCAAGTGTTGGGCGATGACCACCGGCGTGGTGCGGACCTCTACCTGTCGGATGATGCGTTCCAGATCGGGATTGGCGAGCACGACACAGCCATCGGAGGCCTTGGGGGCTCGGGAAAACTGGCCTGGTGGGGTGCCGTGCAGCCAGATGCCGCCGCCGGTCTTGCCGCGGCTGACGTCCAGCGGATTCGGGTAGTTGATGGGCAGCGCACCCGAGCCGTAGAAGTCCTTGAGGGTCTTGGGGTCAAGGTTGCTGGTGATGTAGTACACGCCCAATGGCGTGCGCTGGTCGCCCTCAATCGCCTTTTCAATGCCGAATTTCCCGATCGAGATGTAGTAGTCAGCGATCAGTTTCAGACCCGAAGCCGAGTTCTCGAACAGGTAGAGCCGTGACTTCGACGTATCAACAGCGATCGCGTGCTTCGTCCTGGGTGACAAGGCCAGGAATTGGGACGGAATGCTGCCGGCAGGCGGACGCTCCGCCAGTGCCTTCAGGCGGATGCGAGATTCCTCTCGCAGGTCAGCCAGCATGGGCCCAGCGGCCTGAGCCGTGGTGTCGGGCACATCACCAAAGGCGCGAACCGGGCGGGTTTGGCTGCTGAGCAGATCACCGTACACGAGTTGGGCCAGCTGAAAGTTGGGATAGTCGCGGACCAAAGACTCGGCGCGCGCCAGAGCGTCCCGCCCCCGGGCTTGGCCGATCATCCGGTAGATCTCGATCAAGCGGGCTTCTGGTTCGCCCGCGCGCAAGGTGCTCGGTCCGGTCTTGCCCACGTCGGGCGTGGCGGGTTTGACCGCCGGTGCGGATGCCGCCACAACCGCTTTGGTGGGCTTCGCCGGCGCACCTTTTGTTGTGGGTTTGTGGCGGCTGGCGTGGCGGGCGGGTTTGGCCACCTGCGCGGACGTCCGCGTCGAGGCATCGGCGGCCGCCGCGGCCGGTTCCACCAACAGGTTGGAAAGCGCCAGGAACAGGAACGCGACGAAGACTCGCATCACGCCGGGCATGGCTCAGGGACGGCACGCCGCGCCGGAGCCGAAGAACCCCGTTTCATCAGCCGCCCGTCGATTCCTTCACGATGACCCAGCGGTCACCGGACTTCACCAGATCCAAGGTCTTTCGGCTCGACACGTTAAGCGTATCGGCATGGTAGTCCTGGCGAAACCTGGCGACGGCCTTGTTGCCGTTGACTTCAATTTTCAGGTCGGACAGCTTGACCGCGATCCGCGACTTGCCAACGATGCGGCTGCGCCGGTCCTCTTCCCAAGCTTTGCGGGTCTGGTCGCCGGGCGGGTCGAAGTCTTTGCCATAGGCTGCCAGGTAACGGGCGACATCCTTCGCCGACCATGCGGCTGCCCAGGCCGAGACGGCAGATTCGACGTCTTTTTCTGCGGCCGACGGGGCGGCCGGCGCTGGAGCCGGCACAGGCGCGGTTGCAGGCACGGCAGGTGTTGCGGCCGGCGGTTTGGCGGGGGCCACCGGTGCCGCGACCGGGGCTTGTGGTGCCGGGACTGCTGCGGGCGCGCTGGCGGTCGCCTTGGCCGCTGCGCTGGTTGCTGCTGGTGGCGTGGGGGTGGGGGCCGCCGGCGGTGTGGCCGGGCGCGCACCCTTGGCGCCAGGCGCGGCGAAGAGGTCTCGAATCAGGGCCAGCTTGGGCTGGACACCGGTGTTGTTGCTGTCGAGCTGCAGCGCTTTGCTGTAGGCCTGGCTGGCCAGC
>JAKQLM010000015.1 GCA_029567145.1 Pseudomonadota bacterium | reverse complement strand
ATGGCCTGGTTGACCTGGGTCAGCGCCTCCAGCACCTTGATCCCGGTGGCGCTGTCCAGGGCGCCGGTCGGTTCGTCGCACAGAAGAACCTGCGGATTCTTGGCGATGGCGCGGGCGATGGCGACGCGCTGCTGTTCGCCCCCGGACAGCTGGGCGGGAAAATGGTCGGCCCGATCCGTCAGGCCGACCAGCGCCAGCGCCGCATCGGCGGTCATCGGGTGACGGGCGATTTCGGTGACCAGCTGGACGTTTTCGCGCGCGGTCAGGCTGGGGACCAGATTGTAGAACTGGAACACAAAGCCGACATGGTCGCGCCGATACCGGGTCAGGCCCTTTTCGCCAAGCGCGGTCAACTGGTGTTCCTGGAACCAGGCCGCGCCCGAGGTTGCCGTATCCAGCCCGCCCACGATGTTCAGGAAGGTGGACTTGCCCGAGCCGGACGGCCCGAGGATGACGACGAACTCGCCTTTCCGGGCCTGAAAATCGATGCCGCGCAGGGCGTGCACCTCTAGCGTGCCGTTGCGATAGACCTTGGTCAGGCCCGTGGCGCGAAAGACGATGTCAGGATCTGCTACCATGACCGGAAAGCTCCTTCAGCCCCGGTCTGTTGGCGACCGGCGGTCCGTATCAGTCGCGCGGGGAAACCTTGACCGGACTGGCTTTGCAGATCACGCGCCCCGCCAAGGCAGGGGCAAGGAAAGCACAGCCCGACGTGGAATGCGTTGATCGAAATCAACGCGGGCCCCGGGCCTGTGATCAGGCGACCAAGCGGGCGGGACAGCGTGGGGCGGGACAGCGGCGGGGGGCGCGTCAGCCAGCGCCAGGACCCTGCGGCCAGACAGGGGCTTTGCCGCCCGTGAACCTGGTGCCCGCGGCCGGACTTGAACCGGCATAGCCTTGCAGCCGAGGGATTTTAAGTCCCCTGTGTCTACCGTTCCACCACGCGGGCCGCGGGTCTGGGCGCAGCATAGGGATTTCGTCGCGACCGGAAAGCCCCGAGATGGCCCTGACGGGCCTTGACGGGCCTTGACCTCTTGGTTTGACACGCGGGCGGCATGGCTTAGGGTCACGAGCCAGGAGGTGCGCTGATGGCCCTGAGGGAAGACTTGCCGCGCGCGGCGCTGCAGCGGATCGTCGAGGACAGCCTGCAGCATCTTTTGCGGCTGATCCGGCCGAACGGGCGCTTTGTCTATGCCCATCCCGCAGGCCACCCCGACCGCCCGCTGGAAGGCTACAACATGCTGCGGCATTGCGGCACGCTGTGGTTCATGCTGCGGGCGGTCAATGACCTTGGCCTGGCGCTTGGCGAACCCGACCGGCAGGCGATCGGTCGTGCGGTCGGCTATGCGGCGGGCAAGTTCGCGCGGCCGGGCTGGCTGGACGGGGATACATTGGCGCTGGTCACCAAAGACGCGGTCAAGACCGGCGGCATCGGCCTGGCGCTGGTGATGCTGGCGGAATACCGCCGCGCCGGGGGCATGCCGACAGGGGCCACGTCCGGGGCGCTGCCCGGACCGATCGACGACACGATCCGGGCGTTGGCGGCCTATGGTCTGGCCCAGCGCGACGGGATGGATTTCCTGCACAAGCGGCAGTTTTCGGACGGGGCGGTGCTGCCGTTCCGCAGCGACTATTACACGGGCGAGCTGCTTTTGGGCCTGTTCGTGACCAGCCACACCGACCCCGGTGCACTGGCCGCGACCGAGGCGCTGATGGCCCGGCGCTACGGCGTGCCCGAGCAAAGCCACTGGATGGCCTATGCCGCCTGCGAAGCGGCCGAGCGCGGGCTGGCCGGAGACGAGCGTCTGGTCGGCTATCTGGCGGATCTTGTGGGCGACATCATCGACAAACCCGGCTACCGCGCGCGGCGACAGTCCACCCCCATCGCCTGCCGGTCCGAGGCGCTGACCCGATTCGTGCTGCTCTGCGACCGCTGGCCGGGGCGGTTTTCCGACGGCCTGCGCGCGGCGGCGCTGCGGGCGGCGGATGAAAACCTGGTCCTGCAGCTGGACTGGTACGACGCGGGCCAGTTCCGCAAGGGCGATGAGGACGACAAGGTGCAGATCGACTATGTCCAGCACAATGCCACGGCGTTTCTGAACCGCTGGCTGATCGGCTGACCGGACGCCCGGGATCGGGGCGGTTATCAGAATGAGCGCGTTCCGCGCGAAGGCCTTTTGTCTCGCCCCATTGCGCGTGAAGAACGCGCAATGGGGCTCGGGCCTGCTTCGCAGAGGATATTTGGACCAGTATGAAAGGCAGGCGTCAGTCCTTGACCGCGCCGGGGGCTGACAGAAGGCGGCTGACCAGTTCAAAGCTGTTGCGGACCTTAAGCTTGCGGATCATGTTGGCGCGGTGCACCTCGACCGTGCGGGGGGACGCGCCGACCGCTTGCGCGATTTCCTTGGAGGTGAAGCCGTTCACCAGATAGCGGGCGATGCGTTTTTCGGCGGGCGTCAGCGTGTCGCCTGCCCGGTCGGTCGGTTCCAGCGGGCGGTAGGTCCAGACCGCCAGCTTCTGCGGATCGTCGCGGTCGAGCGCGGTGCCGCGGCCTTCCATCCAGACCACCTGCCCGTCCTTCTTTCGCATGAAGCGTTCGTCGCGGTAGACCTTGGCCCCCTGCATCGCCTTGCGCGCGCGGTCGCCGATCACCTCGTAATCGGTCGGGCCGGGGTAAAGCAGGCGGATCGACTGGCCCTCCAGCTCTTTCGGGGTCCAGCCGAAGACGGGTTCCACCGCCAGGCTGGCGCGCAGGATCACCCGGTCGGCCAGGATCAGAGTGGCGTCCGGGGCGTGGCGGAAGGCAAGGCGTTCGGGGTCCATGGCGT
>JAKQLM010000788.1 GCA_029567145.1 Pseudomonadota bacterium | reverse complement strand
CCTGGCCCGCCGGTTGGGCTATGCGCCGGGCCAGCGGCTGGGCTTTGGCCCCAACTTGCCGCTGGGCGTGTACGAGGACTGGCGGCGCTGGTGCCTGACCCGGGGGTTCCACCTGTCGGATGTCGGCCAGCGCCTTCCCGCGCCCGACATCCGGCTGGTGACGGCGGACATGCGGATCGTGGCGGTGGCCGATGACGTGATGGTGCCCGCGCCCGCCGTCTGGCGGATCATGGCGATGTACCCCGAGGCGGTGAAGCGCCAGCTGGTGCTGCGGCCTGCGGATCACGGGCTGGCCGCGATCGGCCATCTGGGAGCGTTCCACCGCAGGAATGCCGCCCTATGGCCGGCGCTGGTTGACTAGATCAGCCGCGCCATCCGTGCGCCGGTCAAGAGGTCCGGTGCCAGGTGATGCGCCCAACGCCCCTGGCTGGGCACCACGTCCGGGACCTGCACCACGGTGCAGCCCGCCCGATGCGCCGCCTCGGCCCCGGTTTCGCTGTCTTCGAACACAAGGCAACGGTCCGGCGCGATGCCGAACAGCCGCGCCGCCAGCAGATAGGGGTCGGGCGCCGGTTTCGGCGCGGTCACGTCGTCCAGCGTCACGACATGGGCAAAGGCCCCGGCGATCCCGGCAATCGCCAGCTTGCGGTGCGCGCCCACCCGCCCGGTCGAGGTGACAATGGCCAGCGGACGACCCGCGCGTGCCAAGAGTTCCCTCGCGCCGTCCTTCAGTTGCAGCCCGGCATCGACCCCGGCGGCAAACCCGTCGCGCCAGTGCCGGTTGACCGCGTCCAGATCCGCGTGCGGCAAGGCGGCGCGGATGATGTCGCGCGCCGTCGGTTCATCCTTGCCGACCAGAGCGTGCATGAAGGCGTCATCCACGTCATGCCCATGCGCCGCAAAGGCCGCAAGGCCCGTGGTCAGGGCAATGGATTCGGTGTCGATCAGCGTGCCGTCGAGATCGAAAAGAACGGCGTCATACATTCCAGGCCTCCGCGCGCAAGGCCCGGGCTATAGCCGATCACAGGTGCAGGCGGTAGTGGGTGAAGCCGGTGGCATCCGACCCCAGGAACTGCGCCCGATAGCCGGTCAGGTCGGCCGCGTGACGTTCGGACCCGATCCCGGCCTGCAAGCGCACGGTGGTTCCCGGCATCGGCAGGAAACCCCAGTTGCGCCGGGCTGGCTGCCCGACCGTGTTGCGCATGCGGATCTGTTCGGCAATCAGCGCCTGCATCCGCATGGCCGCCGTATAGACCGGCTCGGGCGCGGCGGCACCCCGGGTCAGCGACTCGACATTGACGCGGTGGTTGTTCGTGGCCAGCACAAAGCGCCGCGCCGGGTCGATCAGCCGCCCCTCATACGACAGCCCGACGATCCGCCGCGCCTGCGGGTTGATCAGCCGGCCGCGCGGATCAAAGCGCGAGGGTTGCGTCAGGTCGATGGCATAGTCCACGTCCGGAATCGCCTCGAAGGCAAAACCGGGCACCGCGTCGTCGTGCAGGGCCACGTCCTGATCCCCCGGCATGACCTGCCGGAAGATCGAGGCCGACCGCTCCAGCCAGTCGGAGAGCTGCGCGCCGGTCAACGCGACGGCGACCAGGCTGTTGGGGTAAAGATAAAGCTCGGACACGTTGCGCATCCGGATCGTGCCCGGACCGACATCGGTGAAACTGCCCGCCCCGCTGCGCCCGCCCGACCGGAACGGCGCGGCCGAGGCCAGGACCGGCAGATCGGCCCAGCACGTCCCGGCCAGCGCGGCGCGGACATGATCGGCCTTGATCCCGGCGATCAGGTCGGTCGCGGCATTGGGGGTGACGGTCGCGAAATGGGTGTGCAGCGGCACGCGGGTTTCGCCCAGCACCTGACGCGACCAGGCCAGCGCCGCGCGATGATCCGGCCCGATCGCCTTGCGCAACTGGCGGGCGGTCGTCGTCGCCTGCCCGGCCGCCACCCCAAGCCGCGCCGACCCCGAGGCGACCTTCCAGCGGCGCGGGCCTGCGGGCGTGGTGGTCAGCACAAGGTCGATGACCCCCAGATGGCTGCCGGAATGCCCTGGCATCACCGCAGGCTTGCCCGCCAGCAGCCCCAGCATCGGATCGACGCCGGGCGCGGCAGGCACGCCCAGACCGGGAAACGCCTGGTGGCAATGTCCGGCAATCACCGCGTCCACCTCGGGCAGGCTGGCCAATGCCGCGGCTGCATTCTCCATCCCGTCCTCGACCTCGACCGACCCGATGCCGGTATGGGCCAGGGCCACGATGACATCCGCCCCCCGCGCGCGCAGCCGGGGCAGCCAGGCCCGCGCCGAGGCGATGATGTCGCGCATCCGGATCCGGCCCTGGACCTGATCGCGGTCCCAGACCTCGATCTGCGGCGGGGCAAAGCCGATCACCCCGATCCGCAAGTTGTGCATCCGACCGTCCCGATCCATCACCCGCCGTTTCAGAATGGCATAGGGCGGAACGAAGGTCTGGTCGCGCAATGGGCTATTGCCCAATCGTGTAACAATATTGGCCGAGACCACCGGAAACTGCGCATCGGTCAAAGCCGAGGTCAGAAACGGGACGCCGTAATTGAACTCGTGATTGCCCAGAGTGACCGCATCATAGCCCAGCGTGTTGAAGGCGGCGATCACCGGATGGGCACGTCTGCGCCGCGACCGGCTGGCGACGAAATCGGCCAGCGGCGTGCCTTGCAGGAAATCGCCGTTGTCAAACAGCAGGCTATTCGGCGTCTGCGCCCGCGCCGTCGCGATCTGGCGCGAAATCTCGCTTAGGCTGCGGCCCGACACCGCCCGATTGGCGCAGTAATCATAGGGAAGCAGGCTGGCATGCAGGTCGCTGGTGGCGATCAGCCGCAGATCGACCAGACTTTCCAGCGCCGGGCTGGCAAGACTGGCATGACCCACGGGGTCTGCCGAAACAGGGGCAGGATCACCGAATTCTGGACGGTACACCACTGGAGACGGCTTGGTCACTGATAACATGGCCTTCAATAAGAGCCTGGACCACGCAGCGCGCGGGCAAGGGCAGGTACCGACCAGAAAAACACTCAATCACTACACGATCACATTGGTTGAAACCGTATCCCACAAGTTGTGACGACGTTAGGGCAAATTGAAGAAATTCAAGCCACGGTTGCTTTTACGCCGCAAGTTCCCGCAGTATGTTAATACTTTCCCGGACTTTCAAATTGCCTTTGGGAACAAACTTCAAAGAAGCTGGCAAAAGTGCAGATTGCTGAAACAGTTACCTTCGGCGGCTCGGGCCTGGATCGTGCCGCCGCGCTGCGCAAGGACGAGGGCGCGCTGGCCCTGGCCCTGACCACGGGCCTTGTCCTGCCGGTATGGCGCGGCAAACCGTTGCTGCAGGGCAGCGATCCCGGCTGGCTTTCCCTGGGGCATCCGGTCCTTGCACCGGCGGGCCCGCCGGTCTTTCTGGGGCTGGACGACGGACTCGCGCGCTTTGCCGTTGACCTGTCCGACTGGTCGCCCGAAGCCGGGGCGGCGGCGGTCGAGGCCGGGTTCTTCGACCCGTCGGTGCAACGCCATCCCGCGCTGGACGACGATTGGGGCTTTGCCGAACTGCGTGGGGTGATGACCGACCTGACCCCGCGCGCGGCCGAACTGGTGGCGACGGCCAAGGCGGTGCTGCACTGGCACCGCAGTCACGGCTTCTGC
>JAKQLM010000781.1 GCA_029567145.1 Pseudomonadota bacterium | reverse complement strand
GCTGGCCCGTGCGATTGCGGGTGAGGCGGGGGTTCCGTTCTTCACCATCTCGGGTTCCGACTTCGTTGAGATGTTCGTCGGTGTGGGCGCAAGCCGCGTCCGCGACATGTTCGAACAGGCCAAGAAGAACGCGCCTTGCATCGTCTTTATCGACGAGATTGACGCCGTTGGTCGCGCCCGTGGCGTCGGCATGGGCGGCGGCAATGACGAACGCGAGCAGACGCTGAACCAGCTGCTTGTCGAAATGGACGGGTTCGAGGCGAACGAGGGTGTGATCATCATCGCCGCCACCAACCGCAAGGACGTGCTGGACCCGGCCCTGTTGCGCCCGGGCCGGTTTGATCGCCAGATCACGGTGTCGAACCCTGACATCAAGGGCCGCGAGAAGATCCTGTCGGTCCATGCCCGCAAGGTGCCGCTGGGGCCGGACGTGGACCTGCGCACGATTGCGCGGGGGACTCCGGGCTTTTCGGGGGCCGACCTGATGAACCTGGTGAACGAAGCGGCCCTGCTGGCCGCCCGCGTCGGACGGCGATTCGTGACGATGGCCGATTTCGAGAACGCCAAGGACAAGGTGATGATGGGGCCGGAACGCCGCAGCATGGTCATGTCGCAGGAAGACAAGGAAATGACCGCCTACCATGAGGCCGGTCACGCGATTGTCGGAATGAAGCTGCCAAAGTGCGATCCGGTCTACAAGGCGACGATCATGCCGCGCGGCGGGGCTCTGGGCATGGTGATGAGCCTGCCCGAAATGGACCGCCACTCGTGGCACAAGGACCAGATGAAGGACCGCATCGCCATGGGCATGGCGGGCAAGGCGGCCGAGATCAAGAAATGGGGCGAGGATCGGGTGTCCTCGGGTGCTTCGGGCGATATCCAGAACGTGTCGGCGGTGGCCCGCGCGATGGTGATGCGCTGGGGCATGTCCGACAAGATCGGCAACATTGATTATGCCGAGGCGCATGAAGGCTACAACGGCAACACCGGGGGCTTTTCAGTCAGCGCCGAAACCAAGGGGATAATCGAGGCCGAGGTCAAGGCGATCATCGACGAAGGCTTTGCCCGCGCGATGAAGGTGCTGACCGACCACGAGGACGAGTTCGAGCGTCTGGCCAAGGGCCTTTTGGAATACGAGACGCTGACCGGCGATGAAATCCGCAAGGTGCTGGCGGGCGAGCCTTTGGGGGGCGACGATCACGCCGACAAGCCGCCATCGGGCGGTGGCGGGTCGGTCGCGGCGATCCCGAAGACGCGGGGCCGCAGCGCCAAGCCCGGCCCCGAGCCGGAGCCCGCTCCGCTTTGATCCAGACGAAAGGCCCCCCAAGCGGGGGCCTTTCGCTTTTCCGGTCCCCCCGGTAGGGTCGGTCCGTCCGCAGCAAGAGGGCCCGGCGATGATCAAGGCATGGCGATCCCGGCAGCACCGTCTGGAGCCGCTGGACCTTGCCCAGCGATCCTTGACCGAGGCGTTGTGGATCGACCTGGACTGTCCGACCGAGGCAGAGGAAGACTCGGTCGAGGCGGCGCTGCGGATCGACATTCCAACGCGCGAGGACATGCAGGAGATCGAGGTGTCCTCGCGCATTTACCGTGAGGGCGGGGTCCTGTTCCTGACCGCGCAGATCATCGCCAGCCCCGAGGCGCGCGACGCCGAAATCGGGCCGATGACCTTTGCGGTCCTGGCGGACCGGCTGGTGACGGTGCATTACCACCATCCCCGGTCGCTGACCTATTTCGCCGACTGGGCGGCCCGGCATGATACCGCGCTGGAAACCGGGCTGGATGCGCTGATGGGGCTGCTGGAGGCGATGGTCGACCGGCTGGCCGATATCCTGGAGGCCGAAGCGCGCCAGCACGAGGTGCTGTCCAAGGCGATCTTTGCGGCCCACAGACCGTCCGGCAAGGCAGAGACGCTGGGCGCGGTCCTGCAGCGGATTGGCCGGGCCGAGGCGATGAATGGCAAGGTCAACGAAAGCCTGGCGACGATCCTGCGGCTGCTGACCTACCTGACTTCAGCCCCCGAAGTTGCGGACGGGCCGTCCTTGCAGGTGCGACAGCTGCCGGTTGCCATGGCGCAGTTGCAGGACCTGCGATCCCTGCGCGAGGTGGCCGTGGCGCAGTCAGAGAAGGTCCGCTTCCTTCTGGACGCGACGCTGGGGGTGATCAACATCCGGCAGTCGGATGTGATCAAGATCTTTTCCGTGGTGGCCTTCGTCTTCCTGCCGCCCACGCTGATCGCCAGCATCTACGGCATGAACTTTGTCCACATGCCGGAACTGCAATGGACCTGGGGCTATCCGATGGCGCTGGGGCTGATGGTGGTGTCGGCCGTTGTGCCGTGGCTGATCTTCCGGTGGAAGAAATGGCTGTGACGGACTGGGACCCGGTGCGCTACGGCGCGTTCCGCGATTTGCGGCTGCGTCCGGCGCTGGACCTTCTGGCGCAGGTTCCCGATCTGCCCAAGGGCGATGTGATCGACCTTGGCTGCGGCGATGGGGCCGTGGGGCCGGCGCTTGTGGCGCGGTATCCGACGCGATGTCTGGTCGGGCTGGATGCCTCGGAATCGATGCTGGTGAATGCAGCGCTGCGGCGCTGTTACGAGCGGATCGAACTGGCGGATATCGCAGACTGGCGACCCGAGACGCCCCCGGCGCTGATCTTCTCCAATGCCGCGCTGCACTGGCTGCCGGATCATGCCGCGCTGATGCCCCGGCTTGCCGCGATGCTGGCGCGGGGCGGTGTCCTGGCGGTGCAGATGCCGCGTCAGGGGGATGCGCCGTCGCACCGGCTGCTGCGCGAGGTGTCGGGGCAGATGTTCCCGGCGCGCGCCCTGCCGTCGCCGTCACCCGTCCTGCAGGCGGCAGACTATGCCGGGCTGTTGCTGGCGTTCGGCGAGGTCAGGGCCTGGACGACGGACTATCTGCAGATGCTTGACCCCGTGGCAGACGGCCACCCGGTCCGCGCTTTTACCGAAAGCACGGCGATGCGGCCGTTTGTGGCCGGACTGACATCACAGGAGACCCGCAGGGTCATCGCGGCCTATGATGCTGCCCTGGCCAAAGCCTATCCCGCCTTGCCCGACGGGCGCGTCCTGTTCCCGTTCACCCGCGTCTTCCTTGTTCTGGAGCGATCCTGATGCCTGCACTGGTACCGACCGACCATTCCGCCCGCGTTGTCTGGCTGGGCTATCAGCCCGTGCCGGTGGAAAAGCTGGTGATCACCGCGCAGGCCTTGGCCGAAATGCCGCTGAGCTTTGCGGGCTTTGCCGGCGAAGTGCATGCCGGGTTGACGCGTCCCTCGTGCAGCCGGGTGCTGAAGCAGTATCCGCGCGACACGGAAATCCGCAACGTGCGCCAATTGTGCGTGGTCAGTGCCGAGGAAATGGCAGAGGTCGCGGTGAAGATGGGTCTGGAGGCGATGGACTACGCCTGGGTCGGCGCGTCGCTGGTGCTGGAAGGCATCCCGGACCTGACGCATCTGCCGCCCGGCAGCCGGTTGCAGGGGCCGGACGGGGTGACGCTGGTGGTCGACATGGAGAACCTGCCCTGCCAGGAGCCTGCGGTGACCATCGAAAAGGCGCGGCCCGGCCAGGGCAAGGGGTTCAAGCGCGCGGCCGAGGGCAAGCGCGGTGTGACCGCCTGGGTGGAGCGTGAGGGCGTGCTGCGGCTGGGGGATGTGGTCCGCCTGCACGTTCCGGCGCAGCGGGCCTGGCGCGGCTGAGCGCGTGCCCGTGGCTGGCCCAGGGCTGGGGGTTTCACACCCCCAGACCCCCGTGGGATATTTGACCAGAGAGGAAGGACAATTTTTGACAAATTGTTTGGGGTGGAGCGTTCGGGGCGGGTTATTTCCGATCGGAAACCTGCGCTGGCGAATTTCGTGGGTTTCACGTCGTAAACCGGCCTCGACTGTCGCGGTTCCCCCGGTATCACGTCGCAAACGGCACAGATACCCTTTGGGAGACGCACATGGCCTTCAAGACCGACATCGAGATTGCGCGCGAAGCGAAGAAGAAACCGATCATGGAGATTGGCGCAAAGCTGGGCATCCCGTCGGAGCACCTTTTGCCCTACGGCCATGACAAGGCCAAGGTCAGCCAGGAGTTCATCAAGAGCCTGGCGGGCAAGCCCGATGGCAAGCTGATCCTGGTCACCGCGATCAACCCGACGCCTGCGGGCGAGGGCAAGACCACGACCACCGTCGGTCTGGGCGACGGGCTGAACCGGATCGGCAAGAAGGCCGTGGTTTGCATCCGCGAAGCCTCCCTCGGCCCCAACTTCGGGATGAAGGGCGGCGCTGCGGGCGGCGGGATGGCGCAGGTCGTGCCGATGGAGGAGATGAACCTTCACTTCACGGGCGACTTTCACGCGATCACCTCGGCGCACAACCTTTTGTCGGCGATGATCGACAACCACATCTACTGGGGCAACGATCTGGAGATCGACGAGCGTCGCATCGTCTGGCGCCGGGTGATGGACATGAACGACCGCGCGCTGCGCGATATCGTCGTGAACCTGGGCGGTGTCGCCAACGGCTTCCCGCGCCAGACCGGGTTTGACATCACGGTCGCCTCGGAGGTCATGGCGATCCTGTGTTTGTCGAACGATCTGGAAGATCTGCAGAAGCGTCTGGGCGACATCGTCGTCGCCTACACCCGCGAGAAGAAGGCGATCTACTGCCGCGACATCAAGGCCGACGGCGCGATGACGGTTCTCCTCAAGGACGCGATGCAGCCGAATATCGTGCAGACGCTGGAAAACAACCCGGCCTTCGTGCACGGCGGCCCGTTTGCCAACATCGCGCACGGCTGCAACAGCGTGATTGCCACCAAGACCGCGCTGAAGCTGGGTGAGTATGTCGTGACCGAAGCTGGTTTCGGGGCCGACCTTGGGGCGGAAAAGTTCTTTGACATCAAATGCCGGAAGGCGGGGCTGAAGCCCTCGGCTGCGGTCATCGTGGCGACGGTGCGCGCGATGAAGATGAACGGCGGCGTGGCCAAGGCCGACCTTGGGGCGGAAAACGTCGAGGCCGTGAAGAAGGGCTGCCCGAACCTGGGTCGCCATATCGGCAACGTGAAGGGCTTTGGTGTGCCGGTGGTCGTGGCGATCAACCACTTCTACAGCGACACCGATGCCGAGATCGAGGCGGTGAAGGCCTATGTCGCCGAGCAGGGCGCCGAGGCGATCCTGTGCAAGCACTGGGCGCAAGGCAGCGCGGGGATCGAGGAGCTGGCGAAGAAGGTCGTGCAGATGGCGGAATCGGGGGCGGCGAGCTTTGCGCCGCTGTACCCGGATGACATGCCACTGTTCCAGAAACTGCAGACCATCGCCAAGCGGATCTACCACGCCGACGACGTGATCGCCGACAAGTCGATCCGCGACCAGCTGAAGGCCTGGGAAGCGGCGGGCTATGGTCACCTGCCGATCTGCGTCGCCAAGACCCAGTACAGCTTCACCACCGACCCGACCGTGCGCGGCGCCCCCACGGGCCACACTGTCCCGGTCCGTGAAGTACGGCTGTCGGCGGGTGCTGGCTTCATCGTCGCGATCTGCGGCGAGATCATGACCATGCCGGGCCTGCCCAAGGTCCCGTCGGCCGAAGTGATCCGGCTGAACGACGCGGGTCAGGTCGAAGGCCTGTTCTAAGCGCCGCATTGCCCTTTTCGGGGCCTCCCCTTATCTCGGGGGGGCCTTGAGGAGAGAGATGAATGCTGAAGCCCGCTGACTGCACCTCGATGGCCCAGATCCGGGCCGAGATCGACCGGCTGGACGAAGATCTGGTCCGGTTGTTTGCCGAGCGGGCCGGGTACATCGACCGCGCTGCCGAGATCAAGGCCGGGGTCGATCTTCCGGCACGGATCGACGACCGGGTGGAGCAGGTGGTGGGCAACGTGCGCCGCCATGCCGATACCTACGGACTGCCGCCCGATCTGGTGGAAAAGCTGTGGCGGCGGCTGATCGACTGGTCCATCGCGCGCGAGGAAAGCAGGCTTGGACCGGACAGTTTGCGAAAGGGATAAGGGCGGGATGCCTGCGACACTGATCGACGGCAAGGCCATCGCGGCCCGGATGCGCGACGAGACCCGGGCAGAGGCCGGGCGGCTGACGGCGCTGGGCTGGGCACCGCGGCTGGTGTCGATCTCGGTCGGGGATGTGGCGGCGGCGGAACTGTATGTCCGTAACCAGCAGAAGTCGGCGGAAGCGGCGGGTGTCGGCTTCGAGGCGCGGAATTACCCCGAGACGATCAGCCTGGAGCAGTTGCAGGGCGTGCTGGCGGGGCTGAACGCGGACCCGAGGGTGAACGGGATCATCATCCAGCGGCCCTTGCCGGGTCACATCCCGGTCAAGGTTTTGCAGAAGGCGGTCCATCCGATGAAGGACGTCGAGGGGATGCACCCGTCGTCCATCGGCAATATTGTCTACAATGATCTGACACTTGGTCCCTGCACGGCCGTCGCGGCGGTGGAGATCCTGAAGACCCTGCCCCTAAAGATGGAGGGGCTGGATGTCTGCGTGATCGGGCATTCGGAAATCGTGGGGAAACCCATCGCCTTTCTGATGATGGGGCTGGGGGCGACGGTCACGGTCTGCCATCACATGACGCGGCAGGTTGCGGTGCATTCCCGCGCGGCGGATGCGGTGTTCGTGGCCGTCGGCAAGCCGGGGCTGGTGCGGGGCGAAATGCTGAAGCCGGGGGCCGCGTTGATCGACATCGGCATCAACCGGGTTGACGGTCGCACGGTCGGGGATGCCGACTTTGCCAGTTGTGCCGAGGTCGCGGGCTGGATCACTCCGGTTCCCGGGGGGGTCGGGCCGGTGACCGTGGCGATCCTGATGAAGAACGCGGTGCTGGCGACGGCGCTGCAGATGGAACACTATCGCACGGCCTTTGCGGCGGCGGTTTGAGGGAGAGCGAAATGACGGCCAAGGTGATCGACGGCAAGGCCTTTGCAGCGACGGTGCGGGCGCAGGTGGCCGAGCATGTGGCGCGGCTGCACGAAGAGAACGGGTTGCAGCCCGGGCTGGCGGTGGTGCTGGTGGGGGAAGACCCGGCCTCCAAGGTGTATGTCAGGAACAAGCATGCCTCGACCATAGAGGTTGGAATGGCATCTTTCGAACATCGCCTGGATGCCGAGACCGGCGAGGCCGAGCTTTTGGCGCTGATCGACAGCTTGAACGCCGATCCGAAAGTTCACGGGATTCTGGTGCAGTTGCCGCTGCCGGCTCATCTGAACTCTGAACTGGTGATCAACCGGATAGATCCGGCCAAGGACGTGGACGGTTTTCACATTTCGAACGTCGGTCTGTTGGGAACCGGGCAGAAGTCGATGGTGCCCTGCACTCCGCTGGGCTGCCTGATGATGCTGCGGGATCACCATGGCAAGCTTGCGGGGCTGAATGCGGTCGTGGTGGGGCGGAGCAATATCGTGGGCAAGCCGATGGCGCAGCTTCTGCTGGGCGACAGCTGCACGGTGACGATTGCGCACAGCCGGACCAAGGACCTGGCCGAGGTCTGCCGTCGCGCGGATATTCTGGTCGCGGCGGTCGGGCGGCCCGAGATGATCACGGGCGACATGGTCCGACCGGGGGCCACGGTGATCGACGTCGGCATCAACCGGATCGAACGGGACGGCAAGGCCAAGCTGGTCGGCGACGTGCATTATGCCAGTGCGGCGGCGGTGGCGGGGGCGATCACGCCGGTGCCGGGCGGGGTGGGGCCGATGACGATCGCCTGCCTTCTGGCCAACACGCTGACCGCCTGCTGCCGGGCGAACGGGCTGGCGGAGCCGGAAGGGCTGACCGCCTGAAGCCTGCGGAAGGGCGTCTCCGGCGGGACAAGGGGCGGCGCGAGGGTGCGGGCTCCGGGCGTGGCTGTTGACTGTGTGGGTGGGCAGTATTGCCCACCTTACGCGGTTTCCGGACCTGACCTCGACGGGACTGGCATTGGCGTTCGGCTGATGCACGGCCCCTGGCGTAGGGTGGGCAATTCTGCCCACCTTTGGCGGGGCCGTTGCGGTCTTCGGGCCTTTAGCGTGCGCCCTGGTCAAGGGCTGTTCAGGGTCTTTCCCTAGGGTCCCCCGCCAAGGCGATCCTGCGGAGGTATCCATGCCCGACGAAACGACGATCCTGTCGCTGCCCCTGATCCTTCCGGCCCAGGCGCAAAAACACGTCACCCACAACGAGGCGATTGCCGCCCTGGACCTGATCGTCCAGCTGGCGGTGATCGACCGGACGCTGACCACGGCTCCGGCTTTGCCCGCGCTGGGCGACCGGCACATCGTGGCGGTGGGCGCAACGGGGCCCTGGGTTGGCCAGGCGGGCCGCATCGCGCTCTACACCGCGACGGGGTGGCAGTTCACGCAGCCGCTGGCTGGGTGGCAGGCGCATGTGCTGGCCGAGGGCCAGACGGCGGTGTTCGACGGACTGGTCTGGGAGGCGCTTTCGGACGGGCCTCTGACGGTGACGCAGCTTGGCGTGTCGGCCACGGCAGATGCGACAAACCGGCTGTCCGTATCGTCTCCGGCGGTGCTGCTGAACCATGCGGGCGCGGGACACCAGTTGAAGTTGAACAAGGCCGCTGCGGGCAACACGGCAAGCCTGTTGTTCCAGACCGGCTTTGGCGGTCGTGCCGAGATGGGGACGGCGGGGTCCGATGACTTCAGCGTCAAGGTCAGCGCGGATGGGGCGACCTGGTTCACGGCGCTGGAGTCAGAGGCGGCGAGCGGTGAGATCACGCTGCCGCAGCCTGTGCATCTGGGCGGGCAGGCTGCGGACCCGGGCACGCCTGCGGACGGGACCTTGTGGCTGAACACGACCTCGGGCGAAGTGAAGGTGCGCAGCGCGGGCGCGACGGTGACCGTGGGCGGCGGCGGTGTCAGCGATGGCGACAAGGGCGACATCACCGTGTCGGGTGCGGGCACGGCCTGGAGCATCGACGCGGGCGCCGTGACACTGGCCAAGCTGGCCGATATCGCGACCGACTCGTTCATCGGGCGCGACACGGCGGGAACCGGCGTGCCAGAAGCCCTGACCCCGGCACAGGCGCGGGGCATCCTGAACGTGGCGGACGGCGCGACCGCCAACGCCAGCGATGCCGCTCTGCGCGACCGGGCCACCCACACCGGCACGCAAGCGGCGGCGACGATCACCGGACTGGCGGCGGTGGCGACCAGCGGCTCGGCGACGGACCTGTCTGCCGGAACGCTTCCGGCGGCGCGGTTCGACGACACCGCACATGGCGCGCGGGCCGGGGGCACGTTGCACGCCGCCGCCAGTGGCGTTGCGGCGGGGTTCATGTCGGCGGCCGACAAGACCAAGCTGGATGCGATCACCGGCACCAACACCGGGGATCAGACGATCACCTTGACCGGCGATGTCACCGGCAGCGGCACGGGCAGCTTTGCCACCACCATTGCCGCTGATGCGGTCGGCAACGACAAGCTGGCAAACATGGCCTTCGGCACGATCAAGGCGCGGGTCACGGCGGGGTCCGGCAATCCGGAAAACGCGAGCGGCACCGAGGTGACGGCGCTTTTGGACACGTTCACCACGGCGCTGAAGGGGCTTGTCCCCGCGTCGGGCGGGGGAACCGCCAACTTCTTGCGTGCCGATGGCACTTGGGCTGCGCCTTCGGGTGGTGGTGGCGGCAGTCCGGGCGGCGCGTCAGGCGAGATCCAGTTCAACAACGGCGGCGCATTTGACGGAGCGGCAGACGTCGAGATCGAGGGTGGGCAGTTGCGCCTGTCCGCAATCGCCACTCCGGCCGCGCCCGGCGCTGGCGGGGTAAAGCTGTTCGGCCGGGACGTGGGCGGGCGCATCCTGCCGGCGATCATCGGCCCTTCGGGGCTGGATACC
>JAKQLM010000778.1 GCA_029567145.1 Pseudomonadota bacterium | reverse complement strand
GGGATATCCGGAGCAAGTTGCAGCAGCCGGTCGACCGAGGCGAGCGAATCCTGCGCGGCCGTCAGCGCCTCGGAGTTGCGACCAAGCGCAAGATAGGTCGAGGCGAGGTAGGTCTGCGCAATCGTCAGGTCCCGCGTGGTGTAGGCGTCTTCTGGGGCCGCGCCGACCAGTTGCACCCGCAGCGCCACCGCCTCGGCATAGTAGGGTTCGGCCGAGGCATGGTCGCCGTTCGCGACATACAGATCCCCCAGCCGCATCAGCGAATAGGTCACGTCGCGCTTGTATTGCAGCACGGTCGGATCGGCGGCGGTCATCGACTGGCGCAACTGAAGCGCGGACTCTTGCGCCTCTTGCGCGCCCGCCATGTCGCCCATGGCCAGCTTGACGTCCCCGACCTTTTCCAGCGACACGCCAAGATCGCGCTGGCGCGGCAGGTTTTCGGGGTCCAGCGACACGATGCCCTCGCGGATCGCCTGCCCGCTTTGATGGGCCTCCAGCGCTGCGGTCAGGTCGTTCTGGGTGTAGAAGATGTCGCCCAGCCGTTCGTAGGTGACCGACAGGTCGCGTTGCCACAGCATGTTGGTCGGGTCCAGCGCGGTCAACCGCGTACGGATCGCCAGCGCGGCCTGATGGCCCAGAAGCGCGGAATCGGGGTCGCCGCGCAGGTTGTTGATGTCACCGATCCGTTCAAAGGTCACCGACAGGTCCCGCTGGCGCGGGGTGTTGTCGGGGTCCAGCGCGGCCAGTTCTTCGCGGATGGTCAGCGCCTTGCCGTAGGATTCCAGCCCGCCTTCGTAGTCGCGGTCCGCCACCAGCGTGTCGCCGATCCGTTCATAGCTGACCGACAGGTCACGACGGATCTCGTCGCTGCCGGGATAGTCGAGCAACAGCGCCTCGGTCACTTCCAGCGAAATCCGGAACGCCTCGCGCGCGCCGGCCTTGTCGCCCATCGCCACCATGACGTCGCCCAGCCGTTCCTGGGTAAAGGAATAGTCGCGGCGGTAGGTATAGCTGGTGGGGTCGATGGCCAAAAGCGCCTCGGACAGGGTCAGCGCCTTTTGATGGGCCTCCAGCGCGCCGGGAAAGTCGTTGCGGGTAAAGCGCACTTCGCCGACCCGGTTGTAGGCCACCTGACGGTCGCGCATCAGGTCGGTGTCGTCCGGCATCTGGTCGGCCTGCCATTGGGAAAACTCCAGCGCGCTTGAATAGGCGGCCTCGGCCTCGCGCGGGTAGCCCTGCTGCATCAGCACGCTGCCGACGCTGTTCAGTGACCAGATCAGCTCGCGCACCCAGTCCACGTCCGTCGGATCGGCCTCGACCCGGGCCTGGGCGAACTGGCTGCGGCGGGTATAGGCCGACAGCGCGGCCTGCGTGTTCCCGGCAATCAGGTTCAGATCGCCCAGATCACTTAGCGCCAGCATGTAGGTAAACTGCGTGTCGCGGTCCAGCATGTCGGGCTGCACCTCGCCATAAAGCGCCACGACCTTGTCCAGGTCCGAGATCGCCAGATCATAGCGCAGATCGGTCCGCGCGGCGTTGGCGTTCAGCAGGTGAGTCGCGGCTTCGGACACTGTGCGCGAGATATAGGTCTCGCGGATCGTGGTGCGGGCGTTCGAATCGATCTCGGCCGCTTCGGTCAGAAGCGCGCGGGCCGTGTCAAAGGCCCCCAGCGTCAGCTGTTCATCGGCCTTGGCGCGCAGATCGGCCACGCGGGGATCATCGGACTGGAACTTCTGCAGCTCGGACTGAAACTGTTCATAGGACGCTGCGGCCTCGAGCAGCAGGCGGCTGCGTTCGTCGGGCGACTGGCTGTCCAGATCGGCAGACAGGAGTGCTGCATAAAGCGGGGCCAGCGGCAGGTTGCGGCTGGCGGACAGGGTTTCGACCTCGGCCCGGATTTCCGGCGTAAGGTCGGCCATCGCGATCAGAAGCTGGTCGCGTTCCGGCAAGGCCCCCGGCCCGGCGACGAAGATCGGTTCCGGCACACCGCTTTCGATGTAGGGCAGCTGCTTGCCACGGCTGCGGTCGTAGACATCCTGTTGGACCAGCGTCAGCGCGGTCTTCACCTCGACCCCGGCGGTGGAAAAGTGGCGGACCAGCGCTGCCGTGAACGGCGAGTTGCCATCGTCCCCGTCCGAGGCGGTTTCATTGGGCGCGGCAGCAAAGGCGAACAACACCCCGTCAGCGCGCCCGATCCGGCCCAGACCAGGGATCGGCTTGCCATCTGTCGCCACAACCGGCGGGTCATCCTCCAGCGCTGCCGCCGTGCGCCCGTCCGTCCCGGCACTGGCCGAGAACGGATCGTCGCGGCAGGCGTCCAAGAGGACGATGGACGCCGGGGCCACCTTGTTCAGCACGGCCTGCGCTTCGGCCAGGGGCAGGGCTGTTGCGGCCAGCGCCTCAGCCGAAGAAGCGTCGGCATCGGTCGGCAAAAGGTAGTTCACCCCGTCCAGCGCCACTCCGTGTCCGGCAAAGAACAACAGCGCCACGTCAGCCCCGGCAGCGTCTGTCTGGAAATCCTCCAGCGCGCGGCGCATCCGGCGCAAGTCGCGGTTGGTTTCGACGACAACCTCGAAGTCCAGCTTTTCCAGCAGGTCTTCCATCGCGCGGGCGTCGTTTGCGGGATTGGTCAGCGGGCGGATGAATTCATAGTCATCCACGGCCAGGACCAGCGCCACGCGCCGTTCAGCCAGCGCAGCCGTCACCAGCCCCAGCCAGACCATCAGTCCCAGAACCGCGCGCCGCAGCATCGCCCGCACCCCGTTTGCGTTGGGGGCAAGAATGCGGAACCCTGACCGGATGGTCAAAGGAAAAAGCCTGTCACCGTCACGGCTTCCCCCACTTGACGATCACGACACCGAGAGTCTGCGGCCGCAGGCGGCCTGGGTCATGCCGCTTCTTCAGGCTGGGCGGTTTCTTCTTCGGCGGACTGGCGTTCCCACATCTGCGCATAGCGGCCCCGGCGGGCAAGCAGTTCCTCATGTCGGCCCTGTTCGACGATGCGGCCCTCTTCCAGCACGATGATCTGGTCAGCGTCCGCGATGGTGGACAGCCGGTGCGCGATGGTGATCACGCTGCGGCCCTGCCCCATGTCGCGCAGCGATTCCTGGATCGAGCGTTCGGTCTGGGTGTCCAGGGCGCTGGTCGCTTCGTCCAGGATCAGGATCGGCGGGTTCTTGAGGAGCGTCCGCGCGATGCCGACCCGCTGCTTTTCGCCGCCTGACAGCTTCAGGCCCCGTTCGCCCACAACCGTGTCATAGCCCTGCGGCAGGCGCTGGACAAAGTCGTGGATCTTCGCTGCCTTCGCCGCTGCTTCGATATCCTCGCGGGTGGCTCCGGCGCGGCCATAGGCGATGTTGTACAGGATCGTGTCGTTGAACAGGACCGTGTCCTGCGGCACGACGCCGATGGCCTGGTGCAGGCTGCCTTGCGTCACCGCGCGAACGTCCTGCCCGTCGATGCGGATGGCACCGTCCTGGATGTCGTAGAACCGGAACAGAAGCCGCCCGATCGTGGACTTGCCCGAACCAGAGGTCCCGACCAGCGCCACCCGTTCCCCCGGCCCGACGCGAAAGCTGATGCCCTTGAGGATCTCACGCTCGGGTTCATAGCGAAAGCGGACGTCCTGGAACACGATCTCTCCACCCGTGACCTGCAAGGGCCGGGCGTCCGGCGCATCGGTGACTTCGGCGGGCTGGCCCAGCAGGCCGAACATCTCGCCCATGTCGACCAGCGCCTGCCGGATCTCGCGGTAGACCGTGCCCAGGAAGTTCAACGGCATGGTGATCTGGATCATGTAGGCGTTGACCATGACGAAATCGCCCACGGTCAAGGTGCCGGATTGCACGCCCAGCGCGCTCATCGCCATGACGATGACAAGGCCCGTGGTGATCAGCGCGGCCTGCCCCACGTTCAGGAACGACAGCGACAGGCCGGTCTTGACCGCCGCCGTCTCGTACTGGCGCATGGCGCCGTCGTAGCGGTCCGCCTCGCGCAGTTCGGCGTTGAAATACTTGACGGTTTCAAAGTTCAACAGGCTGTCGATGGCCTTCTGGTTGGCATCGGTGTCCTGATCGTTCATCTCGCGCCGCAGCTTCACGCGCCATTCGGTGACCTTGAAGGTGAAGGTGACGTAAAGCGCGATGGTGACGATGACCACGGCCGCATATTGCCAGCCGAAGACCCAGGCGAAGACCGCCGCGACCATGGACAGCTCCAGGATCAGCGGCCCGATGGACAACAGCATGAACCGCAGCAGGAAATCGACGCCTTTGACCCCGCGCTCGATGATCCGGGACAGGCCACCGGTCTTGCGGGTGATGTGATAGCGCAGGGACAACTGGTGGATATGGGTAAAGGTCTCGATGGCCAGCCTGCGGATCGCGCGCTGACCAACCTTGACGAAAACCGCATCCCGCAATTCGCCAA
>JAKQLM010000774.1 GCA_029567145.1 Pseudomonadota bacterium | reverse complement strand
CCTGGCCCTGACGCTGGGGGCAAAGCTGCCGGATCAGGGGCTGATCCTGGGCTGGACCGCCTATTACTATGACGCGATCACCACGAACGCGGTCGCGACAAGTTCGACTGGAGCCATCACGCCGACCCATACCCCGGCCTTCCACATGCATGACCTGTTCGTGACCTGGACCCCCGAGACCGGCGCGCTGGCCGGGATGGATGTCGCGCTGACGGTCGAGAACGTGTTCGACGCCGACGTCAAGAACAACCTGTCGCTGGACCGCGCCCAGGGGATGAACGCCAAGCTTTCGGTCGGAAAGACCTTCACATGGTAAGATCCGCCGCCACAGCCTGCCTGCTGCTGCTGCTGGCCGCCCCGGTCCTGGCCGAGGATGCGGCCCCGCCGCCCGTCGTGTCCACCGAAGCCCCCGTGCTGGGCGATCCAGGTGCCTGGGTCGAAGCTGCCCCGCTTTTGCCGGGCGCGGCGGACCCTGCCCCTCCGACCGGCACCCCCGCGCCGATCAAGGCCGACACCGATCTTGTCCGCCTGGTCCTCAAGGCGCATCCGGTGGTTCAGGGCGTCATGGCGCTGCTGGCCCTTGCCGTCGCGGCGGTCCTGACGGTCCTTCTGTTCAAGCTGGTCGAATTCGCCCTGGCCTTCCGGCATCTGCGCCGGACCGAGGCGGCGCTGGCAACCGCAGCGGACCTTTTTGCCCTGCAGGGCGATGACCCCCTTGCCCTTGCCTCCCGCGCCGCGCGGGCCGAGGTGGACGGCCTTCCGCCCACCCTGACCGCAGCGCTGCGCGCGGCGTCGCGCGACCGGCTGGACCTGGCGCTGGACCGGATCGAGGCGGGCGCGGTGATGCGCTTGCGCTCGGGCACCGGGCTTCTGGCGTCGATCGGCGCGGTCGGGCCTTTTGTCGGCCTGTTCGGCACGGTCTTCGGGATCATGAACAGCTTTCTGGCCATCGCCGCGACCCAGACCACCAGCCTGTCCGTCGTCGCCCCCGGCATCGCCGAGGCGCTGCTGGCGACCGGCATCGGGCTGGTCGCGGCGATCCCGGCGGTGCTGCTTTACAACGGCGTGATGCGCCGGATCGCCAGCTACCGACACCGGCTTGCCGACGGGCGCAGCGTCCTCCTTTGCCGCTTCAGCCACGAGCTGGACCGGCGGATGGGGGCCTAGCGTCATGGCCCTGTCCCTGGACGACAGCCCATCCGAAATCAGCGAGATCAACGTCACCCCGTTCATCGACGTGATCCTGGTCCTGCTGATCGTGTTCATGGTCGCGGCCCCGCTGTCGACCGTCGATGTGCCAGTCACCCTGCCCGGATCGACCGCTGCGGCGGGCGACCGCCCGGACGCGCCCCTGTGGCTGACGCTGACCGCGGACGGGGCGCTTTTGCTGAATGACGCGCCTGTCCTGCCGGACGCGGTGGCGTCCGCGCTGGACCGGCTGACCGGATCACAGCGCGACACACCCGTCTTTCTGCGCGCCGACCGGACCATCGACTATGGCGCGCTGATGCAGGTGCTGGACCGGTTGCGCGCGGCGGGCTACCTCAAGGTGGCGCTTGTCGGACTGGAAAGCGCGCCATGATCGCGCAGCACCACCGCGACCGGCTTGCCGGGTGGCTGCTGTCCGGCGCTGGGTCGGCGGCGCTGTTGTGTGCGGCTGCGGCCCTTGCCCTGGCAGGCGACCGTCAGGCCCCGATCCTGATCCTGGACCTGGCCGCGACGCCCCCGGCGGCCATGGCCGTCGCCGCCATCGCCGCGCCCGCGCCGCGCGTCCCCGACCTGCCCCCGCCCGCCCCCGATGCGGCGCACATGGACGAGCCTGCGCCAACCCTTCCCCCACCGGCCCTTGCCCCCGACCTGCCCCGCGTGGCCACCCTGTCCCTACCGCAGGTCGATACGCCCGTGACGGCGGACCTGACCCTGCCGCCGCCGCCTGAAACCGCCGCCCCTCCAAAGGCGAAGGCTCCGCCCAGACAGCCGGTCGCAAAACCCGCGCCGGACCCGGACCCCGGCACCGAAGCGCCGGGCGACACCTCCTCGGCCTTGGACGGCGCGCCAAAGGCCGTGGACAAACCGCGCAGCGGCGGCGCCATCTCTCCCGCCGCCTATGCCAGGGCGGTGATGAAGAAGGTCCGGCAGACCCGAAAGGCGCAGGGCGCCGGGCGCGGGGTCGTCGTCGTCGGCTTCAGCATCGGACCGGACGGCGCACTGGCCGGGGCAAGCGTGCTGCAAAGCTCGGGCAACGCGGCGCTGGACAGGACCGCGCTTGACCACATCCGCCGCTCTGCCCCGTTTCCGGTGCCCCCGCAGGACGCAGGCCGCAGCTATTCGTTCGAGTTCGTGGGCAAATGACGCCTGCACCCCGGTCCGATGGGGCGGCGCATTGAACAGCTAGCCCGACCCGGCGCGCTGGCTTAGGTTGGCCGGATGAATCGCAAGGCGACAGACCCCAGGGGAACCGGCGCGCGGTCGGCGACGCTCAAGGACGTCGCCGAGGTTGCGGGCGTGACGACCACCACCGTCGCCCGTGTGCTGAAGGAAAGCGGCTACGTCGCCGATGCGACCAAGGCCCGCGTGCTGGACGCCGTCGCCGCGACCGGCTACCGGCCGAACTCGTTGGCGCGCAGCCTGCGCCAAAGCCGCAGCCATGTCATCGGGCACCTGCTGAAATCCACCGTTCCCAACCCGTTCTACGTCGAGGTCGCCCGCGGCGCGGAAGAGGAAGCCCGCGCGCGCGGCTATACGATCCTGACCGCCAACGTGCAGCACGACGCCGAAACCGAGCGTCGCGCGGTCGAGACCTTCCTGGGCTGGCGCGCGGATGGGCTGGTCTTTTCCACCCCCGCCGATGCCGCCAACGTCGAATATGCGCAGTCGCTGGGCGTGCCCCTGGCCCAGGTCGAACGCCCGCGCAGCCTTGTCGGTCACCGGCTTGTGGTGCGCAACTATCCCTCGGCGGTGGCGGCGATGCGCCACCTGGTTGACCTTGGGCACCGCCGGATCGCCTATGTCGGGGCGGAACTTCTGCCCGAAACCGGCCCGGCGGCGCTGTATGGCTATGTCGAACGCGAACGCTTTGACGCCTGGCGTGACGTGATGCGCGACATCGGTGCTGCGACCGACGGTCTGGCCCGCTTTGGCGAGGCCTATACCATCGACCAGCCCACCGCGCAGGGCCACGGCTATCAGGCGACGCAGATGCTGCTGCGGATGGCCGACCGTCCGACCGCGATCCTTGCCTCGAACGACATTCTGGCCGCCGGGGCGCTGCAGGCGATCCACGAGGCCGGGCTGCGCTGCCCCGACGACATCTCGGTCGTGGGGTTCGACGACACGCTGGCCGGGTTCCTGACGCCGCTTCTGACCAGCGTGCGCTTGCCCGCCCGCCGTTTGGGGGCAACCGCCGTGCGCATGGTGATCGACGAGATCGAAGGAAAAGGCCCGCCCGGCCAGCACCTTGCGCTTGACGCCGAACTGGTCGTCCGCCGCTCTACCGGCCCCTTTCCCCTGCGCCGCTGACACCGGCTGTCTGATCTGTGGAATCGTTGACATGTTGCGCAAATCCAGACATGTTATCGTTGACACATGCCGGAACGGCAGGTCTGTAACGACGGCACCGCCGTCATGGGAGGATTCATGAGACACTTTGGAAATCCCGCTTTGGCGGGCATGCTTACGCTTGCCCTGACGCTTGCCGCGCCCGGGGCCTCGGCCCAGGACAAGATCACCCTGCGCGTCTGGGACAGCTTCACCGAGAACGCGGACGGCATGGATGCCATGATCGCAGCGTACGAGGCCGCAAACCCGACGATCGACGTCGAACGCGACGTACAGGCGACCGAGGACATGCGCGCCATCATCCAGACCGCGCTGAACTCGGGCACGGGACCGGATGTGTTTCAGTATGACACCGGTCCGGGCTTTGCGGGTGTGCTGGCCAAGGCCGGGCTGATCAAGCCGCTGGATGACCTTTAC
>JAKQLM010000771.1 GCA_029567145.1 Pseudomonadota bacterium | reverse complement strand
GGGATCGTGCAGACCCGGCGCGACGGCAAAAGCGTGATCTACCACCTGGCGCGCGAAGAGGTGGCGGCCGTCGTCACCGCCCTGCGCGACACGTTCTGCAAACGGCACTGACCGGGGCGTCGCCTCGGTCGTGACCAAAGGGCAGGCGGACGGCAGATCCTTGCCGATCCGCCGCCCCGCCTGCACCTGCCGGTTCCAGGACACGGAACCCGGGCGGCAGGACGGCGTTGGTCCGGCACATCCCCCCTTGCATCTGCAAACGAGGTTGCCGTGACCGACCTGTCCGATCTTCATCCGTCTGTCGCCGTGGTTCTGGCCGGGGGTCAGGGCACGCGCCTGTTCGAGCTGACCGAGCGCGAAAGCAAGCCTGCGCTGCCCTTTGCCCGTTTTCACCGGATCGTCGATTTCACCATGGCCTCGCTGGCGCGGTCAGGGGTCGGCACGGTGCTGGTGGGCACGCAGTATTGCCCGGCCACCCTGTCCACGCATCTGCGCGACAACTGGGGCGGCGCCTTCGGGTCGCTGCTGCTGCGCTGTGGCAGCACGGTTGCGGACGGTGGCTATCGCGGAACGGCGGATGTCCTGCGCCGCAATGCCGCCGAGCTGGACAGGCTGGGTGTCGAAGATCTTTTGATCGTCGCGGCGGATCACATCTATGCGATGGACTACCGGCCCTTCCTGCAGGCGCATCGCGACCGGGGCGCGCAGATCACTCTGGCCGCCATGCCGGTCCCACGGGACGAGGCGAGCCGGTTCGGCGTGATCACCGAAGGCCCCGGCGGGCGGATCGCCGGGTTCGCCGAAAAGCCCGCCCGCCCGGCCGCAATGCCCGATGACGGCGCCAGTGCGCTGGTGTCGATGGGGATCTATGTCGTCAACTGGCCCTGGCTGCGGGCGCGGCTTGCCGATCCGCTGCTGATGGACTTTGGCCATGACATCGTGCCGCTGGCCGTCGACATGGGCGAAGCCGCCGTCTGGCGGTGGAGCGGGTACTGGCGCGATGTCGGCACTCTGGACGGCTTGCGGGAAAGCTGGCTGGACTTCGAGGCCGCGCAACCGCCCTGCCCGCGCCCTCTGGTGCCGGGATCGCTGTTGCGGGCGTCCGACCACGGAACAGCCCGCGACCGGTTTCAGGCGCGGATCACCCTGGGCGGGCTGCGGCTGATGTCGCCGCTGATCGGCTGCAGTGATCCGGGTCGCTGGGCAGCGCTGGACAGGTCCGTCCTGATGGACGGCGCGCAGATCAATCCGGGCGTGCGGCTGACTAATGTCATCGTCGCCCCCGGCACGATCATTCCCGACGGACTGCGGATCGGCGAGGACCGCACCGAGGACCAGCGCTGGTTCCGGGTCGCCGGCGACACGGTGTTGGTGTCCTCGGCGATGCTGGCGCGGCGCGCGGCGGACCGGGTGCGCAGCTTTGCCACCTTTCACTGTGACCCCAAGGTCGCGGGCTAACCCATGAGGGACCAGATGATTCACCAACACCCCCCCGCCATCGCCTTTGACGCCACGCGCGGGCGCCCCGATACGATCGGGGCGAACTTTGACGGCGAGGGGACGAACTTTGCGCTGTTCTCGGAAAACGCCAGTCGGGTGGAGCTGTGCCTGTACGACGAGGACGGCACGGTCGAGACGGCCCGGCTGGACCTGCCCGACATGCAGGGCGGGATCTGGTTCGGCTATCTGCCGGGGATCGGACCGGGGCAGGTCTATGGCTACCGGGTCCACGGCCCGTGGGAGCCCGAGGCGGGGCACCGCTTCAACCCGGCAAAGCTGGTGCTGGACCCCTATGCGCGGGAATTGCGCGGCGATCTGGTCTGGGACCCGGCGGTCTTTGGCCATGACGGCGATGACCTGACGCGGGATGATCGCGACTCGGGTCCGTTCGTGCCGAAGGCGGTGGTCGTGGACCCCGATTTCGACTGGGAGGCCGAGGGCACCCTGCGCCACCGCTGGGAAGACACGCTGATCTGGGAGGCGCACCCCAAGGGCGCGACGATGCTGCACCCGGACGTGCCAGAGGCGGACCGGGGGTTTCTGGCGGGGCTGGGGTCGAATGCGGTGATCCGGCATCTGCAGAAGACCGGGGTGACGGCGGTCGAGCTGTTGCCGATGCACGGGTTCCTGCATGACCAGTTCCTGCTGGACAAGGGGTTGAAGAACTACTGGGGCTACAACAGCCTGTCCTTCTTTGCGCCGCACCGGGCCTATCTGAAATCGGGGCGGGCGTCGGAGGTGAAGGATGTCGTCCGTCGCCTGCACAAGGCAGGGATCGAAGTCATCCTGGACGTGGTCTACAACCACACGGCAGAGGGGTCGGAACTGGGGCCGACGCTGTCGTTCCGGGGGATCGACAATGCGTCCTATTATCTTCTGGCCGAGGACAAGCGGCATTGCTTTGACACCACCGGCTGCGGCAACACGCTGAACGTGGCGCATCCGATGGTGATGCGGATGGTGATCGACAGCTTGCGCTACTGGGTGCAGGTCTGCCATGTCGACGGGTTCCGCTTCGATCTGGCGTCCACCCTGGGCCGCGAGGCCGCGGGGTTCGAGCGTGACGGCAGCTTTTTCGCCGCGATCCGGCAGGACCCGGTGCTGGCGCAGGTCAAGCTGATCGCCGAACCCTGGGACATCGGGGCGGGCGGCTATCAGGTTGGCGGCTTTCCCTTTCCGTTCCGGGAATGGAACGACAAGGCGCGCGACGACCTGCGGGCCTTCTGGCGGCGCGATCCGGGACTGAAAGGCGACCTGGCGCAGCGGCTTCTGGGCTCTCCGGTGCAGTTCAACCACTCGCAACGGCCTGCGACCAGCTCGATCAACTTTCTGGCCGCGCATGACGGGTTCACCCTGCGCGACGTGGTCAGCTATGACGGCAAGCACAACGATGCCAATGGCGAGGACAACCGCGACGGCCACGACCACAACCTGAGCCACAATCTGGGGGCTGAAGGGCCGACCGACGATCCCGGGGTGCAAGAGGCGCGACACCGCCGGTCCAAGGCGATGCTGGCGACGCTGCTGCTGGCGCAGGGCGTGCCGATGATCCTGGCGGGCGACGAGTTCGGCCAGACCCAGGGCGGCAACAACAACACCTATGCGCAGGACAACGACATCGCCTGGCTGGACTGGGCGGCGGCGGACGACCGGCTGATTCAGGCGGTGGCGGCGCTGTCCGCCCTGCGGCGCGATCTGGCGCTGGCGGACGCCCGGTTCGCCCTGAACGAAGCGGACGACGGCGAAGGACCTGCGGTCAGCTGGTGGCATGGCGCGGGCCGTATGGGCGATGGCGACTGGGAGACCGAAGGACCGCTGGGCCTGCGCTATCACCGGGCGGATGTGGGCGATGTGCTGATCGTGCTGAACCCGGGCGACGATGCCGATTTCACCCTGCCCGAGGGTGCCTGGCAGCGCCGGATCGACACCGCGCAGGACCCGGTGACCTGCGACACGCAGGACGAAGGCCAGGTCACGCTGGGCTGGCAATCGGTCGTGGTCTGGCAGGCGACTGCGGGCTGACACCGGGTGACAGGTCCCGGTCGGCGCGCGTTGGGCCGATGACGCGTCCCCACCAGGGGCGCGTCGGGGTCGGCACGCGAAACCTCTGGCATCCGGCGCCCCTGTCGTGGCACCAACGGGGCGAGAGGGGCGCTGCCGATGAAGATCGACCTGAACTCTGACCTGGGCGAAGGCTATGGCCCCTGGACGATGGGCGACGATGCCGCGATCCTGGATGTCGTAAGCTCGGCCAACATCGCCTGCGGTGGCCATGCGGGCGACCCCGAGACGATGTTCCGGACCCTGGCCGCAGCGGCAGAGCGGGGCGTCGTGATCGGCGCGCATCCCGGCTATGCCGACCGGATCGGCTTTGGCCGCCGGGTGATCCCGATGTCGGCCCCCGAGATCGGGCGCATGGTCGCTGCCCAGGTCGGTGCCCTGACCGCTGTGGCCGCCCTAGCCGGGGCCGAGGTGCGCTATGTCAAGCCGCATGGAGCGCTGGCCAATCTGGCGGCGGATGACCGGGCCGTCGCCGAGGCGATCACCGCCGCCGTGGCCAGC
>JAKQLM010000765.1 GCA_029567145.1 Pseudomonadota bacterium | reverse complement strand
CACACCGGACACATATCCATCCCGCAACAGCCACACCGGGCACGGATGCGCCCCTGCGGATGCCATCCGGTCAGGTGGGCAGGAACGGTGTCAAACCTGGGGGTAAGTGGCGGAGAGACAGGGATTCGAACCCTGGGTCGGCGCAAACCGACAACGGTTTTCGAGACCGCCGCATTCGACCACTCTGCCACCTCTCCGCGCTTCAGGGGTCGTCGTGGACGGCGATGTAGCCGGGCCTCGCGCGATGCGCAAGGGGCTTTGCGCGGCCTCATCACGGGCAGTTGCGTATCCCTGCCTTGGCAAGCGGGGGTCAAGGCTTTACCTCTGGACCTGCTCCTTGGCCCGTTCGGCCCGTTCGGAAGGACCCTCCGATGCTGACCCGTCTTGCCCTTGCGGCGTTCTGCGCCCTGTCGCCGGTTCTGGTACCCGTTCTGGCGGCCCCTGCGCTGGCGCAGACCACCACCGAAACCGCGGACGAGGTGTCGGTCGCGGCCCTGTCGCGGGCGATGCGGCTGCCGGACCTGTTCGCGGTCCTGCGTGACGAAGGGATCAGCTACGGCGACCAGCTGGAGACCGACATGTTCCCCGGCGGCGGCGGTCCGCGCTGGCGCGAGTCGGTCAGCGCGATCTACGACGCGACCGCCCTGCACGACGGCTTTGTCGCCACGCTGGACGCGGAACTGGCAGAGGACCCCGACACCCTGGCCGCGATCCTGGCCTTCTACCGCACCGACCTTGGCCAGCGCGTCGCCGGGCTGGAGATCGACGCCCGCAAGGCCTTTCTCGACGTGGCCCAGGAGGAAGCCGCCCGTGTCGCCGCCGAAGATCGCTTTGCCGACCGCGACCCGCGCGTCAAGCAGATCGACCGGCTGATCGCCGCTGGCGACATGGTCGAGATGAACGTGGCCGGGGCCCTGTCCGGCAACCTGGCCTTCATGACCGGCATGTCGGAAACCGGGGCCTACGGCAGCGTCCTGCCGGCCGAAGACATGATGGCCGACGTCTGGGGCCAGGAAGACCAGATCCGCGCCGACACCTCCAGCTGGCTGCAGGCCTACCTTGGCCTGGCCTACGCGCCCCTGTCCGAGGCCGAGCTGGACGCCTACATCGACTTTCTGGAAAGCCCCGCCGGGCGGCGGCTGAATGCGGCGCTGTTCATCGCCTTCGACACCAGCTTTCGACAGATCTCCTACCGGCTTGGCCGGGCCGCCGGGCTGGCCTCGCTTGGCCGCGATATCTGACCCTTCGGCCCCTTGACAGTCCCTTGCCGTCGCCGCATAAGCGCGCATCCTGGCAAGGGGCGACTCTTGCCCGGGTTTTTTATTCATGACGCCCGTCACGGGCGCGCTGTCCGAGGCGGGGGAAACCCCGAAACACCTGGCAACAGGGGCCACAGGGCGCGGAGCAAGAAAAGGAACGACCCATGTTTGCGGTCCTCAAGACCGGTGGCAAGCAATACAAGGTGCAGGCGGGTGACGTGCTGCGCGTTGAAAAGCTTGATGCCGCCGCTGGCGACAAGATCCAGTTCAACGACATCCTGATGGTCGGCACCACGATCGGCGTGCCGATGGTTGCGGGTGCTGCCGTCCAGGCCGAGGTCATCGACCAGATCAAGGGCGAAAAGACCATCCACTACGTCAAGCGCCGCCGGAAGCATTCCAGCCAGCGCACCAAGGGGCACCGCCAGCACCTGACGCTGGTCCGTGTGACCGACGTGCTGGCCACCGGCGCCGACAAGACCGGCGTCAAGGCTGCCATCGGCACCGTTGCCGCCCGCGTCGCGGCGCACGAAGCCCCCGGCACCACCAAGGCCGCCGCTCCGGCTGAAAAGCCCGCGAAAGCGGCCAAGGCTGCTCCCAAGGCGGATGCCGCCGAGAAACCGAAGCGCGCGGCCAAAGCTGCTGCACCGAAGGAGTAACAGTCCATGGCACACAAGAAAGCAGGCGGTTCATCCCGCAACGGTCGCGACAGCGCCGGTCGTCGCCTGGGCATCAAGCTTTTCGGCGGTCAGGCTGCGATCCCCGGCAACATCATCTGCCGCCAGCGCGGGACCACCTGGTTCCCGGGCGAAGGCGTCGGCATGGGCACTGACCACACGATCTTCGCCAAGGTTGAAGGCCATGTGACCTTCAAGAAGGGCCTCAAGGGCCGCACCTTCATTTCGGTTCTCCCCGCCAAGGTGGCAGCCGAGTAAGCCGAACCTTTACAATCGCGATGTAAGGGGGGGATCGGCCAAAGGGCCGGTCCCCTTTCTTGTTTCCGGGTGGCCCATCCGACGCGATTTTGGCGACCTGCCTTTGCGTCACCGCGAAACGGCCCAACATTCGGGCGATTGCCATCCTATTCGGCAATCCCCACATGCGCTTCAAAGGAGGGAAGCCATGATCCTGGAAAAGATCGTCCCGCAGGCCGAAATTCCGGCCGAACGGTTTGTCTTGCGTCCCGTCCGCACCTCGGATGCCGGACTGTTCGCGCTTTACGCCGGGGACAAACGCGTGGCCGAGGCGACCCAGGGTATCCCGCATCCCCTGCCGCCGGGCGCGGCCGACGCGTTCTGCACCCGCGCCATGGCCGCCGGGTCGGATGAGGATATCTGGGTCATGGACGGCACCCGGTCAGGCCTGCCCGAAGTGCTGGGTGTGATCAGCCTGAAAAAGATGGATCGTGGCCAGTCCGAGGTGGCGTTCTGGGTCGCGCCCGCCTTCTGGAACCACGGCATCGCCTCTGCCGCCGTGCAGGCGCTGGTCGCCGCCAACCCGCAAGGCAACTGCACCCTCTTTGCCGAAGCGTTTCAGGACAATCCCGGGTCCGCCCGCGTGCTGACCAACGCAGGTTTCCAGTATCTTGGCGACGCCGAAAGCTTTTCGGTCGCACGCGGGACAACCGTGCCCACGTGGACTTACATCCGCAAGCTGGGGTAGGGCCCACTCGGCCAGCCCCAGTCATTTTGCGTGACCGTGACCGTGGTCGCCCCGCCTGCCGCCCCGGCGCAAGGGTAAGGTGGGCAGTATTGCCCACCCTACGCCGGCCTTCATGCAACACGCTTGCCGCTCTGCGTTCTGCGGTCCAGACTTGGCCGACGACCTGACCAGGACCTGCCCGATGGCCAGACGCCAAACCCCGACCCGACTTTCTGCCCCCTTTCTGCGCCGGATCACCCTTCTGCCGGACAAGATCACCGATCAGCGGACGTATCCCTTCGACCTGCCTTGGCCGACCCGCGCCAAAGCCCGTCCAGATCGGGTTAAGAAAGGGTGAACGCCCACGATCAAGCCGTTGATATCATTCAACTTCCAGAGATTGTCCACTGTGGGCGCCCTCCAAATTCGCCCCCGCTTGAGGATCGCCCCCGGTTCCTGTATCCCCTCACTCTTGATCCTGTCCCGAAAGCCCGCCCCATGAAGTTCCTCGACCTCGCCCGTGTCTACATCCGCTCCGGCGGCGGCGGTGGCGGCTGCGTGTCGTTCCGACGGGAAAAGTTCGTCGAATTCGGCGGCCCTGACGGCGGCGACGGCGGGCACGGCGGGTCGGTCTGGGCCGAGGCGGTCGAAGGCCTGAACACTCTGATCGACTACCGCTACCAGCAGCATTTCTTCGCCAAAAGCGGCCAGCCCGGCATGGGCAGCCAGAAGACCGGCAAGACCGGCGACAGCATCACCCTGAAGGTCCCGCTGGGCACCGAGATTCTGGACGAGGACGAAGAGACCGTCATCGCCGACCTCACCCAGGTCGGCCAGCGCGTCTGCCTGGCCGAAGGCGGCAACGGTGGCTGGGGCAACCTGCGGTTCAAGTCCAGCACGAACCGCGCCCCCGCCCGGGCCAATCCGGGGCAGGAGGGGATCGAGCGGACGATCTGGCTGCGGCTGAAACTGATCGCCGATGCGGGGTTGGTCGGCCTGCCGAACGCGGGGAAATCCACCTTCCTGGCCGCCGTGTCGAACGCCCGGCCCAAGATCGCCGATTACCCCTTCACCACTCTTGTCCCGAACCTTGGGGTCGTCGGCATCGACGGGCACGAATTCGTCATGGCCGACATCCCCGGCCTGATCGAGGGCGCAAGCGAGGGCCGGGGCCTGGGCACGCAGTTCCTGGCCCATGTCGAACGCTGCAAGGTTCTTCTCCACCTTGTTGACGGCACCTCGTCCACCATCACGGCCGATTACCGCACCATCGTGACGGAACTGGAGGCCTACTCCGACCTTCTGGGCGACAAGCCCCGGATTGTGGCGCTGAACAAGACCGACGCGATGGATGCGCGCCAGATCAGCGACCGCCGTCGCGCGCTGGAAAAGGCCAGCGGCGGTCCGGTCCACGTCATCTCGGGTGTCTCGGGCAAGGGCCTGCCCGAGGTCCTGCGCGCGATCTATTCCACCATCCACCGCGAGGCCCCGACCGAGGAGCCTGGCCCGTGGCAACCATAAGTTCGGGCCTGACACTTACCGCGCCCGATATCCGGCTGGCCAAGCGGCTGGTCGTCAAGATCGGCTCGGCCCTGCTGGTCGACCGAAGGACCGGGCTGAAGCAGGGCTGGCTCTCCGCGCTGGCGATGGATGTGGCGGAAGCCAAGGTCCGGGGCGCGGATGTGGTGCTGGTCTCTTCCGGTTCCATCGCGCTGGGTCGCAAGGTGCTGAACCTCGGCGACGGGGTCCTGACGCTGGAGCAGTCTCAAGCCGCCGCTGCCGTCGGCCAGATCCGCCTGGCGCGCGCCTATGAGGAAGTGCTTGCACCGCACGGCATCACCACGGCGCAGGTCCTGGTGACGCTGGAAGATACTGAAGACCGCCGCCGCTACTTGAACTCGCGCGCGACGATGGAGACGCTGCTTGGCTTGGGCGTCGTCCCGATCGTGAACGAAAACGACACGGTGGCCACCGACGAAATCCGCTTTGGCGACAACGACCGGCTTGCCGCCCAGATCGCCGTGACGGCGGGGGCGGACCAGTTGGTCTTGCTCAGCGACGTGGACGGGTTTTACACCGCCAATCCGAAGGAAGACGCGACGGCCACCCGCTTTGATGTGGTCGAGACGATCACCCCCGAGATTGAGGCGATGGCTGGCGATCCGGTTTCCGGCATGTCCAAGGGCGGCATGAAGACCAAGCTTCTGGCCGCCAAGACAGCCGTCGCGGGCGGTTGCGCCATGGCGATCATGGAAGGCAGTGTCTTGCGGCCCCTGAAGGCGCTGGCCGAAGGAGCCAACCGGACTTGGTTCGTCCCCGCCGCAGACCCGCAGGTCGCGCGCAAGCGCTGGATCAACGCGATGAAGCCGAAGGGCGACCTTGTGCTGGACGCGGGCGCGGTGACGGCGCTGCGCGCGGGCAAAAGCCTGCTTCCCGCCGGGGTGACCAAGGTTGTCGGCAGCTTTGGCCGGGGCGAGCCGGTGGCGATCCTGTCGCCCGAGGGTGTTGTGTTGGGCAAGGGTCTGGTGCGCTATACCAGTGCCGAGGCCCGCAAGATTGCCGGGCACCGGTCCGGCGAGATCGAGACGATTCTGGGCTATCAGGGCCGCGCGGCCTTGGTGCATCGGGACGACATGGTGGTGTAGACCAAATTCCTTGGGCAAGGAATTTGTCAGAATTCCCACTTGGGAATTTTGGCCCCTTGCGACGGCGGAGCGAGAGCAATGGACGGACAATTCACCGACCTGATGGCCGACATTGGCCGCAAGGCCCGTGCTGCGGCAGCCGAGTTGGCCTTTGCCGGGTCAGAGCGGAAGTCGGCGGCGCTGATCTCGGCGGCCGATGCGATCTGGCGGCGGCGGGATGCCATTCTGGACGCCAACACGCTGGATCTGGATGCGGGCGTGCAGAAGGGCCTGACGCCCGCGATGCTGGACCGGTTGCGACTGGATGACACTCGCCTGCGGGGCATTGTCGATGCGTTGCGCCAGATTGCCGAACAGAAAGACCCGGTCGGTCGGGTGCTGGCCGAATGGGACCGCCCGAACGGCCTGCACATCCAGCGCGTCGCGACGCCTTTGGGCGTGGTCGGCGTGATCTACGAATCCCGGCCCAACGTGACCGCCGATGCCGGGGCGCTGTGCCTGAAATCCGGCAATGCGGTCATCCTGCGGGGGGGCAGCGAAAGCTTTGAAACCTCGGAAGCCATTCACGCCTGCATGGTCGAGGGGCTGCGCGCCGCGGGTCTTCCGGAAACCGCGATCCAGTTCGTCCCGACCCGCGACCGCGAGATGGTGACGGCCATGCTGCAGGCGGTCGACGACATCGACGTCATCGTCCCCCGGGGCGGCAAGGGCCTGGTCGGCCTGGTTCAGCGCGAAGCCCGCGTTCCGGTGTTCGCCCATCTGGAAGGCATCTGCCATGTCTATGCCGACCGCGACGCCGATCTTGAAAAGGCCCGCCGAGTGGTCCTGAACGCCAAGACGCGGCGGACGGGCATCTGCGGGTCAGCCGAGTGCCTGCTGATCGACTGGCAGTTCTACACCAAACACGGTGCCGTCCTGATCGAGGACTTGCTGAAAGCCGGGGTCGAAGTGCGGACCGAAGGCGAATTGCTGAAGGTCGCGGGCACGGTGAAGGCGCAACCCGATGATTTCGGGCGCGAGTTCCTGGACATGATCATCGCGGCCAAACTTGTGGACGGGGTGGACGAGGCCATTGCCCATATCCGCCGCTATGGCTCCAGTCACACCGAGGCGATCCTGACCGAGAACGACGCCACCGCCGGACGGTTCTTTGAACGGCTGGACAGTGCCATCCTGATGCGCAACGCCAGCACGCAGTTCGCCGATGGCAGCGAATTCGGGATGGGCGGCGAGATCGGGATTGCCACTGGCAAGTTGCATGCGCGCGGGCCGGTCGGGGCGGAACAGCTGTGCAGCTTCAAGTATCTGGTGACCGGGGATGGCACGATCCGCCCCTGAGGGGACGGAAACTGCTTTCGGCCTAGAACCGAAGCTTGATCGACGTCTCGCCGATTTCCGTCATCAGGCGCAGGCCAAGGCGGGAAAGCTCTTCCGGCACCAGGGCGAAATGCACCTGGCCTGCGCCGATTTCGGCGGGCGCGCGCGGTTCGGTCAGCACCTCCCACAGGGCGGGGTCGATCTTCAGGCGGGGCGCGTCGGCCAGCATGCTCCAACCGCTGTCGTCGCGGGTGATCTGGACCTTGCCGCCATAGGCCATGGCGGTTTCCAGGCATTGCAGCAACAGGAAGGCCAGCCGCACTTCGCGCCGGGGCAGGTCGGACGGGCTGGTCCAGGCAAAGCCGACCCGGCCGCCACGCGACAGGTCGGTCAGGACCGACAGGATTTCCGACCGCGCGATCCGCTGGTCGCCGCCGGCGGCGCCAAAGCTGATGCGGAAGAACCGGATCCGCGCGGTCGCATTGGAGACGCTTTCGGAAATCAGCGCCATTTCAGGGCTTTGCCCGCCAGGCTCCATCGCCAGAAGCTCTACGCCGTTGCCTATCGCGCCGATCGGGCTGATAAGGTCGTGGCAGATGCGCGAGGCGATCAGGGCAGCGAGGTCGGGTCTGTCGGTCATGGATGATCCGGATGGGAAAAGCGGGATGACGTCGTTTCTGGAGCCCGGCATGCTGGTGCGGCATCCGGATCAGGCGGATTGGGGTCTGGGTCAGGTGCAGTCGGTGATCGGCGCGCGCGTGACGGTGAATTTTGAGCATGCCGGGAAGGTGGTGATCGACAGCAAGCGCATCTTCCTTGTTCCGGTGGTGGGTCTATGACACCCATAGGCGAATTCCATCGGTGATCTCAACCGGCAATTGTTGAAAGCGGGCGGATGGTTGCATTGTCCCGGGGGCGTGGCTAAGTCAGACGTGACCCACCCCGCAGCGACTGTGATGACAGCCGAAGACTCTCCTTACACCGTCCGGCTTGCGACCAGCCCCGGCGACCTGCGGGCCGCGCAGCGCTTGCGCTATCAGGTGTTCGTGGCCGAACTTGGGGGCGGCGGGCCGCTGGTCGACCACGCCAACCGGCTGGAGCGGGATGCGTTCGATCCGCATTTCGACCATCTGCTGCTGGTGGACCGGCGGGTTGATCCGGCGGGGGATGGGCATGTGATCGGGGCCTATCGTGTGATGCCGGGCGACCGGCGCGCGGCGGCGGGGCGGTTCTATTCGGAAACCGAATTCGACATCGGCCCGCTGATCGCGTCGGGCAAGCGGCTGTTGGAGCTGGGACGGTCCTGCGTCCACATCGACCATCGCGGCGGCACGGCAATGTTCCATCTGTGGAACGGGTTGGCCGACTATGTGCTGGACCGGGGGATCGAGGTGCTGTTCGGCGCGGCCAGCTTTCATGGCACCGATGTCGCCGCGCTGGCCGAGCCCCTGTCCTATCTGCACCACCACCACCTTGCCCCGCCGGACATGCGGGTGCGCGCGCTGCCGCCCAACCGGCAGGAGATGAACCTCATCTCGGCGGACCGGCTGGACCGCAAGGCGGCGATGGTGGCGACTCCGGCCTTGATCAAGGCCTATCTGCGGCTGGGCGGCTTTGTCGGGGACGGGGCCTGGATTGATCGGGAGTTCAACACGACCGATGTCTGTCTGGTGATGGACACCGGCCAGATGTCGGCACGGCACCGCGACTTTTATCTGCGCAAGCAGGCCCAGGGATGACGAACTGGGACACGGCTCCGCCACCGCCGCTGCGGCTTGGTCTGGCGGGCTGGTTGCGCGCCCTGTGGCGCGGAGCGCTGATCGGGTCGGTGACCTATGCCGGGCTTGTGCTGTTGCTGCTGGTCCGTCTGGTCGAATGGCCGCTGTTCGGTCAGGCGCGTCCGGTGACGCCCTGGATCACGCAAGCGGTCTGCCGCTTTGCGCTGTTCGTGCTGCGCCTGCCGCTGGTGGTCCACGGGCACCCGATGACAGCGGCGGGGGCGATTGTCGCCAACCACTCCAGCTGGCTGGATATTTTCGTGCTGAACGCCGTGCAGCGGGTGTATTTCGTCGCGAAGTCCGAGGTCGAGGGCTGGGCGCTGATCGGCTGGCTGGCGCGGGCGACGGGCACGGTGTTCATCACTCGCAAGGGGGTCGAAGCGAAGAAGCAGCAAATGGTGTTCGAGTCGCGCCTGCGCGCAGGTCACCGGCTGTTGTTCTTTCCGGAAGGCACAAGCACCGATGCGGTCCGGGTGCTGCCGTTCAAAAGCACTCTGTTTCAGGCGTTCTTCGAACCGAACCTGGTGCGGGTCATGCATATCCAGCCGGTCACCGTGGTCTTCCAGGCGCCGGAAGGCGCGGATCCGCGGCACTATGGCTGGTGGGGCGACATGGATTTTGCCAGTCACCTTTTGAAGACGCTGGCGACAGGCCGACAGGGCAGGGTAGAGGTGACCTTTCACCCCGAAGTGCCGGTCGATGCGTTTGAAAACCGCAAGCTGCTGGCCCTGCATTGCGAGCGGGTGATCCGCACCGCCCATACTCACGCGGCCAGTTAGGCCGCAGCGCCGCCCACGGTCAGCCCGCCGATCAGAAGGGTGGGCTGGCCCACGCCCACGGGCACCCATTGCCCGGCCTTGCCGCAGTTGCCGATGCCGGGGTCCAGCTTAGGTCGTTGCCGATGGCGCGGATGCCTTTCAGCGCGGTGGCCCCGTCGCCGATCAGGGTGGCCCCCTTGACCGCCTCGCCCAGGATGCCGTTGCGAACGCGGTAGGCCTCGGTGCAACTGAACACGAACTTGCCGCTGGTGATGTCGACCTGTCCGCCGCCAAAGCCCACGGCGTAGATCCCGTCCTTCAGGCTGGCGACGATCCCCGCCGGATCATCCTTGCCCGCCAGCATGTAGGTGTTGGTCATCCGCGGCATCGGGATATGGGCAAAGCTTTCGCGCCGCCCGTTGCCGGTCGGGGCCACGCCCATCAGACGGGCGTTCTGGCGGTCCTGCATGTAGCCGACCAGCACGCCGTCCTCGATCAGCACGTTCCTGGCCGAAGGGGTGCCTTCGTCGTCCACGCTGATGCTGCCGCGCCGGTCGGGGATCGTGCCGTCGTCCAGCACCGTCACCCCGCGCGAGGCGATCTGTTGCCCCATCAGCCCCGCGAAGGCACTGGTTTCCTTGCGGTTGAAGTCGCCCTCCAGCCCGTGACCAATGGCTTCGTGCAGCAGGATGCCGGGCCAGCCGGGACCAAGGACCACATCCATCACGCCTGCGGGGGCGTCCACCGCGCCCAGGTTCACTTGCGCGATCCGCACGGCCTCGGCGATCATCGGCTTCCAGGTCTGGGCGTCCATCAGTTGTGCCAGCCCGTGCCGTCCGCCCTGACCCATGCCGCCCTGTTCGCGGCGGCCGTCCTCTTCCAGCATGACGCTGACGTTCAGCCGGGCCATCGGGCGGACGTCGGTCAGCCGCAGGCCATCGGGGCGGAGGATTTCCACCTCTTGCAGGCTGGCGGACAGGGTGGCCGACACCTGCACCACGCGCCGGTCAAGATCGCGGGCATAGGCGTCGATTTCGCGCAGAAGCTCGATCTTCACCGGAAAGGCGGCATCAGCCATCGGGTCATCGGGGCGGTAAAGCCGGGTGTTGGTGCCACGCGGGCTGTCAGCCAGCGTGCCCCCACCAGCGCCAACGGCAAGGCGGGCGGTTTCCGAGGCACGGCGCAGCGCGGTTTCGGTGATCTCGGTCGAATGGGCATAGCCCGCGACCTCTCCCCGAACCGCGCGCAAACCGAACCCCTGAGAGGCGTCATAGGTCGCCTGCCGGATGCGGCCATCGTCCAGGACGATGCTTTCGGCCCGGCGTCGTTCAAGAAACAGCTCGCCATCATCGGCCCCGTCGGTCGCGGCGCGCAAGGTGGCAAGGGTCACCGCTTCGTCCAGATGGGTGTCGAAGGGGCGGAAGGGGGCATCGGTCATTGCGGGGCTTTCAGGACAGGGCAGGGAGGTTAGATGGGCTTCGGCCGGGAAACGGTCAAGGCGGGAAAGCCGCGTCGATGAAATCGGCTCCCCGCGCCCAGGTCGCTGGATCATACAGCGCCTCGTGCCCCTTGGCCCCCAGCGAGACAAAGGTCTTGGGCGCGGTCGCCTGGTCAAAGAGCCGCAGGCCGGACCGATAGGGGATCACCCGGTCGCGTTCGCCGTGCAGGATCAGCAGCGGGGCGTCGATGTCGGCGATGTGATCGCGCGACAGGAACTGATCCAGCATCAGGACGCGGACCGGCAGCCAGGGATAGGCCTGTGCCGCGATGTCGACGGCGGCGGTATAGGGCGCCTCCAGGATCACCGCGGCGACCTTGTGGCGCGCGGCCAGTTGCACGGCGACGCCAGAGCCAAGCGATTCGCCCAAAAGCACGATCCGGTCCGGCGCGACACCTTGGGCCAGAAGGTAAGCGTAGGCCGCCTCGGCATCCTGCATCAGACCCGACTCGGTCGGGTGCCCGGTGCTGCCGCCATAGCCGCGCCAGGACAGGAAGGCCGCGCCATAGCCCCGGCTTTGGTAGAAGGCCAGCCGGTCCGCGCGCTGGGCGATGGACCCGGCATTGCCGTGGAAATACAGGATCACCGGCCGGTCCGGGGCAGGGTCGGCCCACCAGAGCACGACCGTTTCGCCATCCGCCGTGGCCAGCGGAACGCGCTGGACGTCGACCAGCCCGACACCGACCGGGGCAGGATCGCTGCGGTCCGGAAAATACTGCAGATCGCGCTGGAAAACCACCATCCCCGCCACGGCCGCCACGTAAAGCAGTCCGACACCGGCAAGGCCAAGCTTCAACATCAGCATGGGTATCGGACCTTTCGCCAAGGCCGGCCAAGGCAGATGTGCCCGGGCGCGATGGTTTTGCTTGTCGCCGCCGTGCTAATATGGTTTTAGAACCCGTGGATACAACGGGATTCTGCCCTTGACGGCGGGCCTGAATTGGGCGGCAAAAATCCGCCAAACGAACGGGAAAAAGACATGCGCCTTTCGACTGTTAGGACCGGGATCGCAGCCCTTGCCACCTCCTCGCTGCTGGCGGGTGGGGCGATGGCACAGCAAGCCCTTGAAATCATTGGTCAGCCGGTCGACGGTGCCCTGGGCTTTCAGCCTGCGGCCACCGAAGGCGCGCGCGACCTGCAATGGCTGGACGGGATGATCCTGTACATCATCACCGCCATCGTGATCTTCGTTGCCGCGCTGATGGTCTACGTGATCGTCCGCTACAACGCCAAGGCGAACCCGACCCCGGCACGCTTTACCCACAACTCTCCGCTGGAGGTTGCGTGGACCCTGATCCCGATCGTGATCCTGGTGTTCATCGGTGCCTTCTCGCTGCCCGTCCTGTTCAAGCAACAGGAGATTCCGGTCGGCGAAGTCACGATCAAGGCGACCGGCTACCAGTGGTATTGGGGCTATGAATACGTTGACGAAGGCGTGGCGTTCGAAAGCTACATGATCGGCTCGCCCGCGACCGGCGGCGTCAACATGATGACCCCCGAGGTTGAAGCACAACTCGTCGCGGCCGGCTACACCAAGGACCAGTTCCTGCTGGCGACCGACACCGCTGTCGTCGTCCCGGTCGGCAAGGTGATCGTGGTGCAGGTGACCGCTGCGGATGTGATCCACTCGTGGAAGGTGCCCGCGTTTGGCGTGATGCAGGACGGTGTCCCGGGCCGGACCGCCGCGCTGTGGTTCAAGGCCGAAAAGGAAGGCATCTACTTCGGCCAGTGCTCGGAACTGTGCGGCCAGATGCACGCCTACATGCCGATCACCGTCAAGGTCGTGTCCGAAGCCGCCTATGCCCAGTGGCTGGCTGCGGCCAAGACCGGCGAATATCAACTGTCGCACGTCGCACAGCCGGCTGCGGTCGACGTCGCGCTGAACGACTGACCTGCGATCAACAGGCTGCCGCCCGGGCCACGGCGCCGGGGCGGCTTCCTTGTCTGAAACGGAAAGCCAATGACCGATATCGGAGCATTTGAGGGCGCGACCCAGACCCCGCATGAGGCGGGGTTTGGCGATTATGTGCAGCTTCTGAAGCCGCGCGTGATGTCGCTGGTCGTGTTCACCGCGCTGGTCGGCCTTCTGGTCGCGCCGAACGGCCTGCACCCGGTCGAGGCGTTTGCCGCGATCCTGTTCATCGCGCTTGGGGCCGGGGCCTCGGGGTCCTTGAACATGTGGTGGGACGCCGACATCGACGCCGTGATGAAGCGGACCGCGCGTCGTCCGGTCCCATCGGGCCGCGTCCCGGGGGGCGAGGCTTTGGCCGTCGGCGTGGCGCTGTCGGGGATCAGCATCGTGATGCTGGGGCTGGCGACCAACCTGGCTGCCGCAGGGCTGCTGGCCTTTACCATTTTCTTCTACGCCGTCGTCTATTCGATGTGGCTGAAGCGTCTGACCCCGCAGAACATCGTCATCGGGGGCGCCGCCGGGGCCTTTCCGCCGATGATCGGCTGGGTCTGCGCCACCGGGTCCGTTTCGGTCGAAGCGTTCCTGATGTTCGCGCTGATCTTCATGTGGACCCCGCCGCATTTCTGGGCGCTGGCGCTCTTCATGAAGGAAGATTACCACACTGCGGGCGTGCCGATGCTGACCGTCACGCATGGCCGCAAGGCGACGCGGCTACATATCCTGGTCTACACGCTTTTCTTGGTGCCGGTGGCTTTGGGCGCAGCACTGACCTCGATCGGCGGGCCGCTGACGCTGGCGGTGGCCGTGGTGCTGAACGCCTGGTTCGTGATCGGTGCGTTCCGAATCTGGCGGCGTGACGAGGCAGTGGCCGAGGCGGACAAGTATGCCGTTGAAAAGGCGTTC